>CAZUGR010000007.1:0-36444 GCA_964620145.1 uncultured Candidatus Saccharibacteria bacterium | reverse complement strand
CAAAAATGTTAATTTATTTATTGGAAAACAAACTAACACCTGCAAGTCAGGATAAGGAATAATATGAAATTAACAATCGGAGTTGAAATACCGTCAGTACCAAATTTTATAAAAACGAATATTGGAATGGTTCCTATCACTGAATTTGACGAAAAAGAATTGAATCAAATTGGAAAAGACTGGACTAAAATGCTCATTCAAAAGAGTAAAAGACAATTAACACCCCCTACAAAACCGTAAGTAGGGTAACTAATTAACAATTATGAAATACCTTCATATATCACCAGAAAGAGATTGGCATAAATGGTTTGCTTGGTATCCAGTTACTGTAATTGATAGAACAGACGATAACGATTGGAAGGAATATACAGTTTGGCTCGATTACGTTGAAAGAGAGACTTGGATAGGTAATGGATACACATTTCATAACTATAGATTTATCAAGTAACTAATAAGATTGTATGAAAATAAATGAAGTAAAAACACGAAAACGTCTTGAGAATATCGATTTACAAAATCGAGTATTTATCTATGACGGAACTCTTATTCTTGAATTCTTGAGAGAAACATTCGTTAACCCTAAAGAATTTGTTGATATGCCGGAAGATATACTCGAATATGGTAGGGATCAATTTAAAGATCAAGAAAATTTTAAAGGACTAGGAATGTTTAAAGAGCAAATTTATGATCTATATCTTGAATGGAGAGATATAAAAGACTATACTACTGCTATTGAAAACCGCTATCGATTCTTTTTGATACTAGGTAAACTAACATTTCGGAGAAACGGCTGGCAGTTTACAAAATATCGTACAGGTACAGATCAATCAATTTGTTTCACTCCTATGAAACAATTACTCGAAGCAACTAATGAGGAGATATTAATGAGTGTTGAGGAGACAACAAAAACTCGTGACACTTATATTGAAACTACTCCTGCAGATCAAATGCAGGACGGTTCAGAAATTCCAAGTGCATAGTTCGCCTTGGTAGTGGGGGAGGAATGGGCTCAGCTGGCTGCATGAGATTCCATTGTTCTCCCCCTACCCATGCGAATGGGGCATTATAAATAATAATTTTAAAATTATGGCTGAAAATAAAAAAGTATCGGATGCTCCAGAGTTACCAGAAGGGCAGTATCAAATATTCCCTGCTGATAAACCTATCATTCGAGCAATGGGGCAAGCTCTTGAGGAGTGGTTCAAACAATACGCACGTGACAATGGATTCACATTACATAATCGTTTCGTAGTAGGAGCGGTAGAATATGTTGTAACTAACATGGATAATCGTTCTAAAATGATTGCGTTTAAAAAAACAGAGAAAGATCGCCAAGATCTTCACAAAGCAATTGAGAAATTCAATAACATTTCTGCAAAAACTCTTGCAGAAGCGGAAGATTTCTATAAATCATTTGAAGCAATGGTGTATCTTGGAATCGAAGATAAGTTACCTAAAATATTTGTTGATGAACTACCACCTCACGAAGCTTCACCACAACCAACCGATATGAAGTCAGTCGAGGATAGTGCAAAATCAGAACCATTTGGGGAAAAACAACCGGATGGGTCTATCGCTTTTGATCCGAATGCGTTAAAATAGAAGTATGCGAGCAGGAGTATACCCTCTCGCACCACAGAGGTTAGCTGGTGCTTTGAGACTTGATTCAGGCGACTCGTTCGGCGACTATCTCACAGCGGGTTCGATCCCCGCACTCCTCGTATGAATGTAATTTCAGATAAAATATATATAGACTTTTATAACTCTAAATTAAATCAAGAGTTTTTAAGTACTTTAGTATATGATAATCCTGATTACTTTATGAAAATGAATATAGGTATATCAGTATATGGTGTTCCTAAACAGTTCCAGACATTTGAATTAAAAAATGGAGTACTCACTGTTACTCGTGGAGAATATGGGAAACTAATAAAAGCAGATCCTAATATCGAAGTGAAGTTTGATTTCGAAGATCACCCTATTGATCTGCAATATATTAATAATGATTTTCAATTGGACGACTTCCAAGAAGGTTGCGTCGAAACATTAAAGACACGTAGACAAGGAGTTGTTCACGCAGTTACCTCAGCTGGTAAGTCTCTTATGATCGTAAAAGCAATATGCGAACTCAAACAACGCGCAGTTATTATTGTGCATAGAAAGCTGTTAATGGAACAATTTATCAACGACATTAAAGCATATGTCCGTGATAAAGATGGTAAACCAATCAAGATAGGATTCATTGGAAATGGAAAATATGAAATTGGCGACATCACTATTGCAATAGATAAGACACTTGCAAAGAATTTATACCGATGCCGTAAAGAATTTGGAGTAGTATTTATGGACGAGTGCCACCTTGCTCCATCAGCGACTATGTATACGGTTATAAATTCATTGTGTGCCGAGAGACGTTATGGATTCTCAGGAACTCTCAAGAGAAAAGATCAAAAAGAATTTCTTATGTATGCAAGTTTCGGACCTATTATCTATTCCATTACCAGATCAGAACTCGAGAATGTAAATCGAGTCGTGAAGGTTGAACCTAAAATTATAACCTCGAATGTGCTTTTTGATTTTGGCAGTGTTATTGAAAGTGTTGGTGTAACAAGAGCACATCAAATGTTGGAAGATTTTCTAATGAAAAGTACAGAGAGAAAGAAGATAATTCTCGATGAAGTTGTAAAAATGAAAGGTAAAACAATCATTCTTAGCAAACGTGTTGAGCCATGCTATGAATTACAGCATGAATTACTAGAGAAGTATGGAGTAGAGAGTGGTGTAATTACAGGAAAAGATGCAAAAGGAAGTCTTGAGTCATTTAATAAAATGAAGTTCGATGACCTCCAGATTATTTTTGCAACAGTTGGTTGTGTATCAACAGGAATCTCAATCTCTGACCTACAAAATATATTCTTAATATCACCAATCTATTCAAATGAAGCCCTATTAAAACAGATTCGAGGTCGTGTTATGCGCACAGCTCCAGGAAAAGATATTGGATACTTGTATTTCTTGTATGATCAACACGTATTTCACCCCGGGAAACTCCAAAAATTCCTTTCAATCATAAAAGACTAGACAATAAAATTGACTGTCTATCAAGTGGTATTTCGGGTTATACTGTACCTGTCACTCTCACAATGAGTAAATGACATATCAGTAATGTAGTTCCACGGAGCACATACCGTAAATTATGAAAAAAATATCATTTTTTCTTGTGCCAGCGATATTATTAATAATGTTTACGAATACTGCTGTTGCACAGGCACCTATACCAGTCGCGCCATTAGTTGAAAAGACTACATGGACCGACAAAGAGGTGAGAGAACTAGCTGAAATCTATGCCAAGAAGTGGGAGATCAAACAAAACGATTTTCTTCTTGTGGTATGGAACGAAAGCCATTTTAAAGCTGGTGCTCACAATAAGACAGATAGTCATAAAAATTCAAAAGGATCACATGGTCCCGCACAATTTGCATCTGGAACATTCAGAGACAATGCTTCTGAAATGTTCAAGAAAGGTTTAACTACTAAACTATATACAGATATGTATAATCCAGAACAAGCTTTCGATGTTATGGGATACATGATCGCAAATAAAAAAGGTCGAGCATGGACAGGTTATAGAACATGCGTTTTGCATGAAGTTATAATCTATAAAGGAAAGCAGATTAAATGCTATCCTTTACCTGCAGTCATAAAATAAGCCCCTACGAGAGGGGCTTTGTGCATGATCGTGGGGAATACGATACTCATGCAATTGTTTACTTTCGTACTGCGATAAGTTTATAGTCCGGATCAACCCATGTCTGGGTTAATATACGGGCTACTTCTTCTGGTGGTAAATTTGCAAATAACATATGGTACGCTTCATGTTTATTGCATGGTACAAACGACAAATTCCTTTCAGAATTATCGCCACCTTTGGAACGGGGCACTCTATGGTGCTTGGTCAAGTGTTTGTTGTTAGGTTTTGCCATCTTATTCAATTTTATCTTTTATGAAATGGTACAATAGCCAGATTATCATGACTATAAGTACAATAAACAACGGTGACATGGTTACATTTTGTATCCAGTGTCGGTAAATGTCTCTAAAGCGAGATAGTCTTTTAAAGGCATAGTAATTGGTACTGTTTTTACAATATCAACTTCCCAACCTTTCTCTTGAGTGTAGGTAATTTGAGTACCGCATTCATTACAGCCACAAGTGACCAGTAAATGTGCGAAACCATCTATCACTTTATCGAGAACAATAAAGTGGGGAGAATATCCATAAGGTTTAACAAGTTCTCGCTTGTATGGTGCTTCATAGTAATACACCCAAACCTTTTGATTGGTCGTACCGAGAACCGCAAATAACATCTCGTCATGCGGTCTTTGCTCGTCAGCACATTGCTGGCAGAACATTACTCGACTCATTTTTAATTTCATGACAGATCATTTGTTTCAGTATAACAGAAACTAAAGGACATACTAGATATCCACAGTTTTATATTTACAGATTGATTGACATTATTTTGCTATTAAAATATAATGTAACTATGCAAAAGAAACCATTAAAACCTGGACGTAAAAAACACCTGAAACCAGCATTTCGGGAGGTACACATACGTGTCTATAAATTCATAGACAAATTTATTACTAAGTATAAATTTTCACCAAACTATTTAAGAATCTCTAAGGGGGTTAATGTATGTAACCGACATGCATATAGGCTTGTTGAAGACCTAATCAAGCTCGGGTATCTGAAGAAAGATCCGGATATTAAAATAGTAAAGGAGTTATAGTCCTTTGATAACAATAGAGTCACATGTTGCGTCTATTGGTATCAGGGGAGTATCCTCTGAAGGTCGCATTATTGGAATAATTAATCATATACATATGGCAAAATCATCTGTAATGGGTAAAGGTGGAAACGGTGTTAACACAAAAAACCGTGTTGTAAAAACTGTTCCTGCTAAAAACTCAATGGCAACTCGTACACAGTCTGGAAAGACAGCGATGCCTAAAACTGCGGTTACTTCTCGCAAATCGACAATGAAGTAATTTATTCGACTAATCTAAAAAACAATATGCCTTTAGAAGAAACTATTGGATCAGATGTAGAAATTACAACTGATACAGAATTGTGTAACACTGCAGTAGCAGATGTTGAAAAAGTGGTAGAGGAAGAAGAAGTATTGGAAGACGAAGAATTATCTTCAACTGAAGATCTTGGTGACGAGGAAGAAGCAGGGCTTGAATAATTAATAATCTAATCAAATTTTATTTATGGAAAATGGACAACAATGGAAAGAAGCTAGTAAACCTATGTACCCTAACATTCGTTGGGAAGAAGTAGCTAAACCAGGAAAGGAAGAATCAACTATGTATTTTGGACCAGTGGTTCAGGGTATCTATGTAGAAAAGAAAACTGGAGTCGGTGGAAATGATTCAACTATTTATGTACTCGAAGTTAATACTCCTATATACAAAGGAAAAGTTGGACTATGGGGTAGCCAAGTATTAGATGATCGATTCTCAGTTATTCCACTAAATCATGAAGTTCGCATTACACTCTTGAGTGTAAACAAGGCAAAAGTTGCTGGACGAAATGATTGGAAAAACTTCAAAGTTGAATTCGCAGCACCTGTAACACAGATGACTGAAGTCAACACAGTTGCTGCACCGGCTGGCTCAATGCCAACAGCTGCACCGGCTGCAGGGAATCAAGTATATTAATCATTAATTGATTTGATACCGATAGGATAGTTGTGGTTCTTCCACGACTTACTTATTCGGTATCAAATACTAAAACTATGCTGATAAAAAAAATTATACGGTCATATAGCCGTTCAGTGAATACTGTTTCATTAATGATTCCAGATCCAACTAAATCAAAACCTGAAGATTCATGGGTAAAATTTGAAGCAACCTATGAAGCAGAACTTGAATCAATGGATGATCCAGCTCTTGTATCAAATGAACTGATTAAGAAAGCGAAAAAAGATGTTGCGGATAATATTCTAGAATTACAAAATCTAATCAGAGGTGTTGCACCTTCTCAATAGTATGGAAGATGTAACCAATGTACCTATTTTGGACAAGGATGATTACTACAAAGATGTTGAATGGACCTCGTTTTCAGACATAAAATTGTTTTCATTCTGCGAAACTCTATTCCGCGATACTCGAATTACAAAAGAGTATGAGGAAGGAGATAAAACTTATTTTACATACGGCAAATTAGTTGATGCTCTGCTTACAGAATCTCCTAAATATGTCGAAGATAATTTTATCTTGGTGGAGCGTAAAATCAAAGTAGAGGACGCTCTGAAACATGAGAATCAAATTAAAGAATTAGAGAATTATATTAACGATCCGGTATTCCTAGAGAAAGTTGCAAAAGGAAATCAGGTAGCACTCAAGGGTCTTGAAAAACGACAAAAAGAAATCATAGAACTCAAGATGGTACTTGAAAATATGAAGTCACTCGATTCAAAAATCCAAATCACTCCAGCATTATGGCGTGAAGCTGAAGAATCTGCACTTGCTATTAAGACCCACCCTTCTTTCGTTACATTCGTATTTAATGAATTAACGTCACAACAGATTATTAAAGTAACTGTTGATGGTATAAAAAGAAAAGGGCGACTTGATCACTTGAAACTGTCTCCTGAAATTACTAAGATCTATGCAATATTTGTTGCAGAAAAGATTACTTATGATGAAATGATTGCAAAAATTAAAGCACTCAATCCGAATGATCACTGGGCTATCGTAACAGATATTAAAACTTGTTATGATATTGAAAAACTTGAACCATACAATGATCACTATCGTGGACAACTTGCATATTATCGAACCCTTGTATCTGAATTCTTTCAGATTCCAAAGTATAATGTGCGAGGACGAATCCTTGCTGGTGATAAAGTAACTCAAGAATTCAAGAAATCTGAACTGTTTGAATACACAAAAGAAGCTCTTGATGAACGAGAGCCATGGATCAATGAATGGGTTAATAGACTTGCAGAAGCAAAGAAGACAGGAAAATTTATATCAGACAAAGAGAAAAATGGTATGGGTATGGGACGAGGTTGTTTCAAATGTACAGAATGTCGATTCTGTCCATTCTCCGCTAAACCAGGAGAAGCCGTACTTATTTCCTCACCACGGTTTTCAAAGCGCAGTGATATTATTATCACAGGTGCAGGTGAACCTATTCAAATTCATGATATTCTTGCTGGCGAGTTTTAAGAAATGTTTCAAGTCTTTATTTAATAGAGATAGTAGAATATTTGCAAGTAGACATATTGAAAATATAGTAAAGATTGCCGAAAAACATGGGTGGTTATGGGTATCATATCAACCTACAACGAGAATGCTGTCATTCACTAAGGTTGATAGTAATAATCATGTTATGAAAGTGAATGTATACTATACGAAAATGACCGTCGGTACTTCGCTCACTCATCCATTCAGTGGACCAACACAACTATTCAGGAAGAATTGCACGATGGACGAATTGAATAGAATATTTATTAATCCGAGATACCATACTGATAAAGGGTATTATAAAAAAAGATAACTATGAATTACTTAGGTATTGATCCAGGACTCAATGGTGGATTCGCATTCATTCTCAGTGACGGAAGTCTGGAACTATATCCAATGCCGCTCATAGGTAAAAAAGATTATGATATACCAGAAATTTCTCGGATACTACGACTACATAAAGACGTGGTGGCTGTTATTGAAAAACAGCACGCTATGCCTGGTCAAGGGCTCACATCCACTCTCAAAACTGGACTTGGTTTTGGTATTTTACAAGCCGCACTCTCTGCAATTGGAATACCCTTCGACATTATTCCTGCGATTAGATGGCAAAAAAATCTCTTTGTCGGTTTACCACAAAAACAAGATACGAAAGTTTCTTCGGAAATCATTGCTAAGAGATTATTCCCAAGTGCTGATTTCAGAAAGTCGGAGAGAAGTAGAGTTGCTAATGACGGTCTTACGGATGCGGCTTGTATCGCAGCATACTGCAAACGGATTCATTCGAGACTTGTTAGTGTAAATTCAGTACCTCACGTACCGAATCCAGACTACAAGGATATTTGTATAAAGTGCGGTGCATTCATTCCAGCAGCCGAGGATGACTGCACTGCATAAAATATATGGTGGCGGAAAAGGTAGACGCTAAAGGAATCTATAAAGTTACTGCCGAAAATGTTTTTACATCGTAGGAAGATGATTCACCTCGAAAGGGGCAAGTGTATCTATGCAGTGTGACAGACGAGTAAATAGTATGACGGTTGCAAGCCCGTGGATAAACATAAACAGGGACCCTTCCCACTCGCAAATCATTGCCCATATAACAAAAAACACCCATCTCGAGGGTGCTTTTTTGTATTAAACAGTTTTTGTGTTCAACCACTTTGTTACTTCTCCGGAAATTAATCCGAGAGCCATAACTCCCCATGATGGGATAGATAATGCAGTAGCGTTATCCAGTACAAATGCAAGGATCCCAATTACCAACATACTTCCTGCTCGCCATGCAAGTGATTTTAAACGTGACACAAACTGTGCTTTTAGTTCTTTAGACATAAAATTATTTGTTAAAATTTTTAAACTTTTCAACCACTGTTTCGAATAGTGATTTATAGCGCACTACTTCATCCTGACAAGCCGCCAATTTATCATACTGACTCGGTCGTACCGGCTCTGGATCAAGAAGCGACTGTGCCCATGTATCCGATAGGTTGCGACCATAACAGGTCTTGTTCTGGAAGTTTCGGTGAGGTACTACTTTTTCCTTAGGGATAGAGTATTTTACCGTTAATTCCTTCAAAATTGCCCGTAGTGAAGCGATTTGTGCTTCAGTAGGCAAAGTTGCATCGAAGTTCCCTGTTAGGCAAATACCGATACTTTTGGCGTTTACAGCAGGAGTATGTGCTCCATGGTAGAGTTCAGGTCGCCCTCGGTAAATACTTCCATCCTTTTGGATTACAAAGTGATATCCGATTCCTTCCCAGCCCATACCATTCACGTGCCAATCTTCAATAATTGCAGCGGTATGATTCGATGTATCCGCTAATGGATTCGCATCCGTACCACCACTGTGATGGATCACCAGCCACTCAGGTTTGTTGTCCTGTACATTCAATGTCGATAGACGCTTGTATGTTTTTGTTTCAAGTGCTTTCATAATTAGTCTTTAGGTACGAATACTGTTTGGAATTTCGCAGCCTTCTTATTTTTAATGAGCAGGTCTTCGAGTTCCCGCTTTTTGTCACGTTCTTGTAACCCTTTCTGTAATTCAGTATCAACTTGAACCGGTTTTACACCAGTAGATAGTTTGAGTACTTTTGCAAGACCTTTTATATCACCACCAAATGCTTGGTCGAGATATGCAACACCTCGAGAGGTAAACAGTGATCGAGCAATCAATAGTCGTACTGGATCTGCTTGGTACTCTATTCTAGTTCCAACCTTCTGAAGTTTTCCTGCCTTATCTTTCTTGAGGATAGGTGCTTCAACTTCTTTCAGTTTCAATATATCCTTCACTACCTGAGGCGCATTTTTATATTCACTTGCTTGATACACATCTTTCAAATCTTTCTGTCTGAATGAATCTTTCCCAATACCAATTTCAATAGGTGCCTTTAGTAATGGGTTCATCATACTAATCCCTTTAAGAACTGGATGTTTATTAATCAAATCAGTAAACCCTTCAATAGGTGTACCGAAACTTGCAATGTATTGTTTCAATCCATCTGGAGTATCTGCAAGTTTAATACCAAGACTGTTCCGTAAATATTCAGGTAAGTCTCTCTTTTCTTCTTCAGATATTTTTCCTCCTCCTAAGTTAGAAGTATTTTCAAAGAATTTTATTACCTGATTTATTCTCTCTGGATTTTCTCCCAGAGTCTTTAACTGAAGTTCAATATTCTTTCGTGTGAAGGAATAGAACGGAATAATTCTTCGCATAATCTGGCTTTCAAACTTGGTGAGAGACCGATAATCAAAACCTGCTTGTTCTGCCAACTGTAGAGCTTCGTCTATATTTTTACCTTGAGCAATAGCTCCAAGATATGCAGTTGCTTTTTGAGAGTGTTCAATAAATTGACCAACTGCGCGCGCTGCTTTAAATGGTATACCATCATTTCCTACAAGGGGTATCATGTTTCCTTTTTCAAAACCAAGAGTTGATCGTGCTGAAGATTTACTTAATATTTTTTCTGCTTGTTTTAATTCTCCACCATTATCAACAGCAGCAAGAAAGTCGTTCTGGTAGAATGTATCATTTCCGAATCTATCACCGAATGCCTTGAATACTTTACGCATATTTGTTGGTTTACCTGCTACGGTAATCAATTCACCCGCTTTAGGAACTTCATTTTTTGCTAATCTATATGCAAATTTCTGACCTGCTGCAATAAGTTTAGGATTCAATGCATCCTTTCCAAGTACTTCAAAGTTTTGAATAATACCGGAAGCAAAGTTTCGAACATGGAACGGTAGGAATAATCCAGTTACTGATCGTTTAAAAAGATTTGTAACAGCATCATACCCAGTTGCTTTTGCAAGTGTGTTTAATGTCTGAAATTCTGGACTGATCAAATCAGTTAACAGTTTTGCATCGTGTTGAGGTATCCATCCCAACTCTTTTCCAAACATTCCTTTTTCTCGCAGCATTTTATAACCTGCTGCCGCTGCATCATCAGTACTAGCGAACTTCTCAAGAGGTTCTCCATACTTCTTTGCAAATCCAGATAGGAAATCTCGAGACATTCGATCGGTTGCTTGTTGTGCTTCCGATGTAAAGAATGCTTTCGCTGGATCAAGTTCAAGATTTTCATTTGTGATAAGGTTTTTGAATTGTTTTCGATACCCCTCACTTCCCACTTTAATACCACTCTTGTTGATACCATCAATAAATACCTGTAGTTTATCTTTTTTAATAAATGGGAAGTATGTTTGATATGGTGTTTCAAGATCGAGTTGTCCTCCAAATTTTTGAGCACGTGTAATCTGATCTTCAAGAGCTTTCTGTACAGTTTCATCTGTTGAATTTAATTTTAAAGCTTCACTCAAACCAGTGTCGATCTCGTCAATCTTTGAGAAGTCTCCAGTTTTTCTAGCTTCTGCAATCATATCTGCAGCAACTTTATTTCCTCCTTCACCTAACTGTTCTGCAAGTCCAAACTCTGCTCGTTTACCAGCAACTAATTTAAGTGCCAATTCTTCTGATTGTTCTTTTGTTAGAACTCCAGTACCAAGTCGGTTCAGGTTAGATGCAGCAATACCAAATTTTGCTCGATCTCGTTTAGAGAGAAATTCTAGTACGTCATTCTTTGCACCCTTAGATGATTTATAACCTGCCTGGAAAGCTTGACCAAGAGCATCTTGAAGTCCTGTTCCTGCTAGTCTGATTCCTTTTTCAACATCAGGTGCTAGTTTTCCAACTCCCATCAATGCAGATTCGGTTCCAAATTTCAAACCTCTACCTAAACCTTTTACGAGAGCACCACCAAAATAAGTAGATGGATCAAGTAGAACATCTCCCAGGAATCCAATACCAAATTTCAATATCTTATTTTCAACACCTAGCTTTTCTGCAACATCTGAGAACGATCGTTGTTCACCACCATAATCATTTCCGGTAACAGCCGAACCTATTCCTTGACCAATACCTTTAAAATACTGACCTACTCCTTTACCGAAACCTTTCTCCATTCCTGTGAGAACAGCTTCTGCTGGGTTAAAAGCACCTAACCCTCGAGAGAGTCGTTGTAGTGCTGATAACTTTGTCTTCGGCTCTGCAATTTTTGCAGCTTCTTTCCCAAGACCTTCACGATCTGCAAGACTTTGTAATCCTCCGATAGTTGTTAAATCTTCTTTTTTTGCAACAGTTCTTCGGCTTTTATTTGTACTACCAAAACCCCCGCTTGATTTAGTCGAGGTCTTTGATGTTGGTGTTGCAACTGAAGCAGATCCAGTAATCTTTTTATTTGTGTCCCCGAATGCCATATAGGTTAGTCGTTAAATAGATAATCACCAATGTTTCCAATTACTCGATCAAATCCAGTAGTGTAGTACTCATTTGAAGCTGCAGCTGCAGCTGCTTGTGAATATCCATTATTTATAAGTAGACTTCTAATAGACCCTGGTGTTGTATATCCACTATCAAATAAATATTTCGCATGATCAGCAGCGGATACATTTGAAAATGCACCTTTACCAAATTCTGAAGCAGGATCAACTCCATCTCCCCTACCGCCTCCGAATTGCGTATCGATAGCTGCTGCGATTTGATCGTAACCAGCCTGTCCTACATCTGCTATAATCAATGCTTTATTAGCTTCTAGTTCTGATCTTGCTTCGTCAGCGCTTCCGTAACTAGCAATATCGGCAATGTATCCCTGCAAGGCTTCATCCCCAACCGGGTCAGATGCACCGAATAGTTTTTGTTGATTAGCCTGAGATAGGTAAGGTAACATTCGTTGAATGTTTTCTTCATAAGATGCAGTCAATGAAGCCCCTCCTTTCTGCCAAGCGTATGCATTGTCCAGCATCAATTTAGTATTTGAATCTTTACTTCCACTCATTGCTTTTGCACGAGCTTCAATGTTTTTAATATTTCGTTTTACTGAATCTCTTTCCTCATCAGTAAGTGTTGTTAATCGTTTGTCTGCCATATCAAGCAAAGTATTCAAAGCATTTGTTGATCGCTTGTCATCAAGTTGCAATGCTTCAAAAGTTTGATCAATCATTGCTTTTGCGATATCAAGGTTCCCTTGCAAGAGCTGTCCAATAGATTGAAGTGCACCAATTTTTGCGATTGATTGAGATTGCAATGTTGCCATAGCACCAGATAGAATCTGGGCTCGAACTGGACGACCTTGCTCTGCGATAAGTCCTTGATTGAGCGCGTCACGAGCAGCTGCAATAGCTGCTTGGTTTTCTTTAATAGCAGTGATAGTATTTTCAACATCGAATTTTTCTCGTTCAGCATCAAGTTTATCTTGATATACAGTTGAGTTGTACTGTTTTGCAACCTCTCCTTTTAATAACTCTACTTCTGCGGCAGCTTTTTCTTTCTCTTTTGCAATAATTGATTGATACTTTGCTTCGGTATTAGCAAGAGCCATAGGTGTTCCTGTATCTTGTGTCTGAGCAAGTTTAGCTGCAAAGTCAGCAGTCGACATTAGATTTTGATTTGAGTTTACTAATGAAGCTGGATTGTCACCTCCCATCACATTCAAAAGTGTACTCGATGGAAGCGGAGAATTAACATCATTAGGAGTTGTTGTAGGTCCATATAATTTACCCTGCGTTATTGGTCCAGCAATAGAGTCAGCAGCCAAACCTTGTTGTGTTTGATAGTTTTTAACCGCTGCCGCTGTTTGAGGTCCATAAATTCCATCGGCTGTGATTCCGAGTTTTTGTTGGAGAGCTTTTACTTCTTCTCCTTTTGAACCAATTGTAAGATTTTGATAAGCCATATAGTTAGAATAAATTATTAGACCTCGATTGAGAATTGAGGATCACGCATATAAAAGTCGACCACTGTAGCACTCACTCCTGCGAATGAATAATAAGCCACGTTTGTTGTCGATGGAACATCAGTGGTGTGCGTTACTTGCAATGTATCGTTTACATAGAATAATACCTTATTTTCAGCTGGTTTCCAAATAAATTTTAGAATTAACTGTGTAAAAGGTGTTACTACTATCCCAGTGATTAATGATTCTGTGTAGGTTGCAGTATTTGTTGTAATTGCATAAAGGTTTCCTTCCTCATGTACAAATCTAATTCCAAGACCTGATTGAGAACGGCTAGTGATTTGAGCTGGAATTGAAGCTGTATCACCCCATAATCCTATAGATGTTTTAATCCCAGATGCAATACTCTGAGGGTAATATGGCATTTCAAGTATTACCTCTTTTTGATTGTCAAAGTTTAATCGTCGGTTACCTGCAATAATATCACTATAGAATGCAAGAGCACCGTCTGGTGTATAAACTTCGTCACCATTCATTGATCGATTAACGACAATGTTTGTTCCCTGAACACTCCAACCATAGTCTCCAGCTGCAGTAAACGGCAGAAGGAGTTGTGTTGTTATATAGTTTATGGTTTGCAAGAAGGTATACCGCCATACTTTTGCAAGTGTATCATATATGTATAACTTGGAATCATTTCCGGAACTAAACACTTGAATCTGTTGCTGGATAAAACTAGGTACAATTGTTGCAACAATGTTTGATACATTCAGAAATCCTCGAATGAATTGCCAGGATATTGGTTGTGAGTTTACCCCATCGTGAGTATGCATCTCAACCGTTTGTGCGTTCTGAGAATTAAACTCCTGATAATCTGTTGGCTCTGCAATAATATCTGGTTTTATTTTTTTATCAGACATTTCTTTTGCGTTTGGTACTTGTATTTGGTACGTAGAAGAAACCTCTTGTGGAGATCGTGAGTCTATATTGATTCCGAGAAGGTCTTCTTTGGACATAAAATTATGTGTTTACTGGTGTTTCAACAGGTTCGTAGAAACACTCAATTGATTTGAATAATGCTGCTTTTTTTATAGTAACTCGTAAGGTTATTTCTTTTGTAGCAGTTGCCGAGTTAATATCAATTGAGACACGATACTTGTTATTGATATTAACAGTTGTTGGTATTGGTATATCAAAGATTTCATTCTGATCACTTATCCATGCAAATTCTATTATCTGATCTATATCAGTATCTATATTCTGAAACTGTGCGATTATCTTTCTTGGTTTTACCTGAGATGAAAACTCTCGTGTATTAAAGTCAACAGAAACTTCTGTATTGTCTGCTTGAGATGGTTCATCTAAGTTTTGGTATACCATTATACGAGCCTTATTATCATCCTGAGTTCTCGCAGAAACAAATAGAAAACCTCCGAATGAATAAAGCGAGTTGAATCGTAATTGATTAGTAAGACCTGTGTCAAATGGAGGTACAATATTTTTGTAAAATATGTTTCGAGAAGCTGCTGAGTTAACAACTTTCCCATATCGAGTTAAACAGTTACGTGTCTGTAGTAAATCATCCAACAGATACATTGCACCTGAACATACAGTCATAGAATATTTCTCTGTATTTTGTGCAACATTTCTAATTGTTTTGAATTTAATACCATCAAAATAAACAAGATTATTTCCTTCAATATCTGAAAAATCTAAAACAATTGCATATAAAACTCCTTGGAAAATTTGGAAACAAGTGATACGTCCATCGATATCATAATCTGTATTCCATGTATATGTTCCACCACTGTTTGGATTAATGCCACCATCCCATGTGAATACTTTTGATATACCACCACTAGCATCTGTGCCAATATAGAAACTATTTCCGAATATAATCATTGAGGTGATCGTATATTCTAATGGAAGGTCAAGCACATTTAACTGAACAGTAACACTATCAATTTGGTGTAGTACATTGAAATCTGAAATATACAGGATATCTCGAAATACCACCAATGCGTGGTAGTTCTGCCCAATTAAAGGAGACTGTCCGAGAGTAACTGTCCAATATGTTGTATTAACACTTGATAAGTCACCGGGTAATCGAGCTATATCTTCACCAGAAGTTACGTAATAATACCCCTGATAGTATGCAATAGTTGTTGTTCCTTCTGCATAATAGTTTACTGCATCATTTGCAATAACAGTAAGAGATCCATCAAAAGTATTCACTTTATAAAAAGTACCATCACTTCCTACTGCAAGTAATGTCCCATCAATAACACTCCCTCCCCACGCAACGATATTTGTGACTTCGTCTGTAATGTTTATATAAGAAGGACCTGGACCATTAGTAATAAATGTTTTTTCATCCTGAAGATTTAGTCCTTGAACATGCGCCTTAAAGCCCCCGTCGGGGTAGTTTTCGTGAGAGTTATTTCCTTTCAGAAAATCTCTGAAATCTATTTTGAAACTTGGAAGAAAACTGTTTGAGCTAGGCATAGATGTTTATATTAATATCTTATAAATTTACTTTGAAATATTGATTCAATTCTTGCATGATTTCTTTAACAAATATATCGGTTGGTAATAACCCTAATTTCTTGCAGAGTTTCGCAGATACAATGTACCCGTCATTCATTTCAATGTAGTTCTTGTAGTTATCTGTACCAAACTTAATCGCTTTTATAATAGGATCCAGAGAAGATGTTTCATTTTTAGTATAATAATACCAGTCTGGAGTTATTGCTTGTGTCTCAGACACCGTTGAATATATCTCTCCTTTTATTTCACCAAAAGGTACAACATCACAAGGTATAACCTCCTGTAGTGAAATATTTTCAAATGCTGAATACCATGCACGGATGTATGTATCAGAAGATGGATTATGGGCGATGCATGTTTTTAAATGTTCTCGAGCCTTATCCATGTTTCCTAATTCTTTTTCTATATAATACAGAAGGAAGATTGCTGGTTCATATGATTCATCATCTTCAACTAGGTCAACATTGAGTGCAGCTGCACAATTTGCTTTTGCAAGATTCAAATCTTCTTTGCCGTAATGCTCTCTTGCTATATCAAGAAAGTTCTGAAAGTTGGATTTTGTTTTTTTATTTTCATCCATATATTTTAGAGATTAATTATTAAAGAGAATTTAGCATTCTCAAGTGTAATCACCGTATAGGTGATTACTATGAGATAACTAAGCTGATTCACGATGAATGAGCACACTTGTTGAAGTTATTGCTTGACCAACTCCTACGTCATTTGCAGATGCTGCAAATTGAAGAAGTGTTCCAGCAGCTCCACTAGTTGGTAATGAATAACTTTTACCAGGTTCTAATCCAGTAAATCCTGATACTATTCCAGCAACAATTCCAATAACTGTAGCTCCAGGAACTGCATTTGTTTTTATAAAACCTCTACTTCTTCCTATATTTGCACCGTTTGTTTTTGCAAATATCGAATCGGTATACCACCCACCTCCTCCAGAAGAAACGTCGTAACAGAATATTCGAGAACCTGCTACAAGTGTTCCAGTTTTACCGTTTGCAGACGCTGTTCCAGAATCTCCTCGAGTTGATACATATGCAACACCATCAAGGTATGTATAGTAAATACTATTACAAATAGTTCTATTATCGTTTGACCAAACAAGTGTTGAACTGTTGTATTTTTTTGGACTTTGATTTGTACCTCCTGTATTTTGTAATGAAACAGTATAATAGTTTGTTACACTTAATGATCCTGTTCTCTCAAGAACTACAAAGTAATTTTTATCACCTCCACCAATAGGTGCATTTAATTCAAAAGGTGTAAACGAAAAATCTTTTGTTGCAGTACCTGTAAATCCAGCAATAGTTGAAGAATGGATATCAACACCATCAGGTGCTCCAGCTGAGTTTGCCTGAATAGATAGTTTTAAGTTATCAGAATTTGTTCCAATACCTGTAATTTGTATGATTTTAATCAAATCAATATTCACTGACTGACCTTCCTTAACATTTAATTGGAAGCAGTATTTTGAATTACTATCTACATCTCCGAAGTTCGCTGAAAAAGTTGTAGTATCTGCTTTGATAATTAATTCTTGACCCTCCATAACAATAAACGACTGTGGTGATATTCCACCTGTAAATGTGTTTCCTGCAATTAACGGAATTGTATTTGATCCGCCTGATACTTCTTCAGTTATTTTTTCTACAATAATTCCCTCAGAAACTATAAGAGAGTTTGCTATTGCATTATATTGAATAGTAATTTCAATATCCTGATTATCACTTGAATCTACTGACGATACAGTATATTCACTTCCATCACCGTTGTGACTAATTTGTGGTGCTGTACTTTGGAATACAATGCCATCTTGAGATAGTGATAATTTTGTATAGTTTTTTTGAGAACTAGCTGATCCTGCTGCTAATATAATATTCTCTAACTTCATTGAAAAACCTGCTGTAACTGTTGCACCACTTGATTCCAATAAAATTGATCCAATAGTAGTACCTCCATATTTTACTCGTATTGTTGCTTGCGCACCATTGTTTAAGTTGAGACTATCGTCAAACAGTACATTTGTACGTATTGCATTTTTTGTACCCAGTGTTCCTGCTGGTACTGGTACTGTATAAATTGTGGTCTCCGTAGTACCTACTATATTTTGAGCAATACTGTGAGTTGTTGCATCGCTATCAATAAGTGTTCCTCCAGCTCCTCCAATACCCGCGATTAGTGCATTTAGATCAACATCTACTTGCCCTGGAACTGGGTTTGATAGTACTCCTCCAGGTGTTTTAAAGTTTATTTTTGTTGTTGTTGCGTCTACTGTAACATCATTTTCTTGCGTATCGATTGATCCAGGTATACCAGAATCGTCGATAATAGTTTCAATATTTGCAATGAATTCTGTATTAGTAGTTAATTCATCTATAAAAGTAGTGTCATTTGCAAGAGCAATTACATCAATAGATCCAACAGGATTATCTGGGTCAGAGTTATCAACGTCAAATATAGTGTCTGAACTTGTAACTGATTCAACTCCACCTGTTCCTCCTCCTACCTTTACAACTGTTGGAGAATCTGAAAGGATCCACATTGATACTCCTGATTGTACAATAACTGCAACCGGTTTTAGGATAGAATTGTTTGCAGTAGGTCGAACATTCGTAAGATCACCTGCAGTAACAGAATCAAGATACATTACCGTACCTGCTGGTTGTGCGGGAACCACTGAACTATTTTCAACATATCCATTTTGGGTAAGTGTAAATCCATTAACACCATCAATCGAAGTTACAAACCCAATACCTTGTGCATTTGCAAGTGAATCAGCTTGAGCTAGTTCATACACTCCAGCGACTGCACTCATTTTTACATAGTTACCTATTGAAAATCCGTGCGCAGTTTGCGTTACAGGAATAGTTGAGTTTGATCCTGCAACTAAAAGGTCCCAGTAAAGTTCCCAATCAGTACCTACTCCTGGGCGACTGTCTGCATCAGAAGTATGTTCAAGAATACAAATATATGCACTACCATCAGCTGCGTTGTGTACTCCATCTCCTGCTACATAACGAATACCTGCTATATCCCAAACACTCCGCCAGTATTTTATTCCTGCCAGAGAGAGGTATCCATTTCGTTTTGTCCATTTATCATTAGCCATATAGTTTATCTGAATGAACGTCTCCGTCCACCCGTAGTTAGTCTGTCTCGACGATTACCAGTTCTAGTAGAATACATTGCAATAATTTCACCTTTTAATCCTTGATCATTCGGTACGGATAAGTCTCCGTAAATAACCTTCTTAAGAGCATTCGCTTTTGTCCACATTTCTTCTGCGAGACAGTAATCAAACGCAGGTCCATAAGATAAGATTCTATGGATTGGTTCTGCAAGATCTGGAAGTGGAAGTGATTCATCTATTTCTTGGAAAGATAACTGTGCCCAAATTTTTAATCCATTTACTACTTCTTCTGTTGGAGCAGGAGAAATCTGTAAGAAATCTCCAAATACTTCAATTGTTGGGCTATATTCTGTTGCTCCAAATTCATCGTTTCCTACCGGTAAATCTTGATTTCTTTGAATTGATAACGCATTTAATGGTACAAACTTCCCACCGTTTTTATACATGATCTCAGCTTTGAATATTCGCAGAAAAGTAACAGGTATTTCATAATCCGTTTTTCCAACTTCAAGGTCGATCGTTAGAATATCTCCATTGATTTCCCATTCACCTTGTTCCGGGATAATCCAAGAGAGTATTTTCTGATACCATCTATTAATATTTTTATCGAGAATAATATCGGTGTAGTCAGTCGATGTTAATTGCGGACTAACATTCCAACGAGCGTCATCTCTAATGTCTTGTAATATCATATGTTTGTTTATTCCTTGCGTTACGTTGCAAGATTGTACCCACCACTTTCGTGATGGATACTACCTGAAACTTAATTCATTCCAAGAGCTTTCAATACATCTTCTCCTTGATTCTTAATGTTTCGTGAATTGTTTTGCACGTTATCAATCGATGCTTTCATATTAGCTGCGATGATATTCCAGATACTTTCTGGTAATTCAACTTGCATGCCTTTTTTAATTTCAACACGCCAACCGTTAATGTTCACTGATTTATATGCGCCTTTCTTTTCACCATTTTCAAATGGAAGGATGATCATAATTCGTGGCTCTTTCATAATCATATCACGAGTTAAAGCTGCTCGTTCAGTGAGAGCGATCCCACCTACTGAAGCTTCTGTAATCGCTTTATGGAGAGGTGCAACAGGTTTTTCAACCTCAGCAACCTTTGCCTCTTTAGTTCCTTTTGTTTCAGAAGGTTTAGTTTTTTCGTCCTTGATTTCAAGATCAACATCAACTGCTGGTTGTTCATCAACTTCAATAATTTCTGCTCCTTCCTCAACATCTAGCACTTTTTTATCTGAATTATTCATAGTCTTTTTAGTTAGTCTTTAGTGACTTAATTTATAAATTTTCAAGAAATGTTTCGATTACATTCCAACAAACCCGAACTGATCAATGCACTGTAGTTCAACACCAACTGCGTCAAGATCTGTTGTTCCAGGAACAAAGTCAGCTCCACTTGCATTGAATACTAATGCGTAACCAATAATAGCTTTATCCTCGTCTCCAGCATTACCTTGGTTTACATCAGAAGTTTCACCCATCAATGTCAAACTTTTGTCATTTGAGTGTACCCATGAGTAAGTAAGTAATCCTGTTTCTACATCTAAATCTGCAAGCAGAGTATAGATTCGGTAGAATCCACTAGCAAGGTTTTCTGAAGCAGCTCCGTTGATACCTAGAGAAGTAGCAAGTGAAGGTGCATTAGATGTAGTCTTGATAAGTGAAATCCATCCTTTTGCTTTTACTCGAATTGAGTTACCAACTTTAACAAGTGTTTTAGTTGAACTGATAGCAAGACCAGGTGCGTTCATAACGCAATTTTTAATATAATTTAAATCCATAAAGAAATTTAGATTAGGCTAGTAATTAAACACGTGCGTGCTCGATTCGGATAATGAAGTCGTCATTAAGAATGATAGCAGCAAATGTTGCTTTCCATCCTACAGTTTCTCGCTGGTTCAATGGGTCAGCAGCTCCTGCAGATCCAAGTCCGTGTGCGATGTTTTCAACTGCGTGACCAGCTAATCGTGAAATTCCATATGCCCATTTTGCAATGATCAAAGTAGCGTAAACATCGATTCCTGCAGCTCCTGCTCCAGTAAAGATTTTTGCGTTAACAGTTTCAATGAAACGAGTGTTTGAAACTTTTCCAATTTCTCCATCCATTCGTGTGTTTGGATTTGAGTATTGTTCAACTTTCAAGAAATCAGCAAATGTACGAATACGTTTAGTGATATTTGTGTGGTTGATAGCCCAGAAAGATGGTGGCAACGGTGTTGTGTTGATCTTATCTGTAGGATCCACGAATTCAGTAATGTAACGAGCACGGTTAAGTTTTAGAATTTCTTCTGCATCTTCAATCAATGCTTGTGTAAGTACGTCACCAGCAGCAACTGTAACTCGAGATGTAGCAGCTCCTCCGTAAAGTACTGAGGTTCCTGTTACGATTTCGTTTCGACATAATTGGTCGATAGTATCAGCAAACTGATCAGCTAGTTCCTCATTTGCTTCCAATCGAACTGGATCTTCAGTAGTCATTGTCAATTTGTCTGACATAACTAGGTAGTCTCCATATTGTTCAAGAGTAACCATAAGGTTAGTAACTGCCATTTGTGATCCAACTGGAGTAACTCCTTCTGTCAACGGATCAGTTGAAACAGGAAGGTTTGCGTATCGACGGAACTTGATAGTCATCGAGTTGTTCATCGGTACGTCTTTAATTTGCGCAAAGTTAGTGTGAACTAACAAAGGCTGTGCTCGGATAAGCAGGTCACGTGAGTAAAAGGAATTTACATACGGAATATTTGTAGTTGTGTTCATAGTAAAACTAATTATAAATAATAATCAGCAACTAAGATTCGAGTGTTAACCATTAGCAACTTCATTGCGCTTTTTCAAGAACTCTGCTTTTGAAACGGTTGACCAATCTCTCTCCTTGGTTACTGGTGCACTATTCCCCCTTCGTGAAGGAGCAACAGATGCGCCGTCAACCTCTCGTTCTTTCTCAACATTTTTAATGTAGGTTTGAATGATAGGTTTCTTTTCGGCTTCTTCCAATGTGAGTCCATGAGCTTTTGCATAATCTGCAATCTCTTGAACTATATCTTTCGAATAACCTGTGTCCTGTCGAAATTCAAGGATGTCTGTTTTTGTAATTTTTTCATCCTCTTGTTTTTTAGATTCTGCAGGTTTTTTATCTTCCGGTTTTTCATTTGCTTTTGTAGCTTTCTGTTTCCAGTGATTCTTCTGAGCGATAGTAGTTTTTAGATTTTTAGTCAACACTTCAGTCGCTTCTTTGAATTTGATTCGTTCCTCATCAGAGAGGTCGTCAAATTCTTTATCCTTCAATGCTTCGATTTCAGCTTCGGCATCTGCAATTTCTTGCAAAACTTCCGGTGTAAAATCTTCTTCTAAATTGATTTCTTCATGGTTTTCTCCATTTTTAATTTCGGTAGACATAAGTTTATTCTTTTTTAAGGGTTTAGTCCCATATTAAAACGATAATAATTTACTGCCATTGAGACATCTTCGGTTTAACTGCTCGCTGTTGAGCAACTAACGATGGAAACATCTCATTGAATATATCGAGCAGAAGCTCATGCGCATTTTGATTAGCAAGTGTTTGCAACCCCATGTTGCCTTTACTATCAATATTACGGATGTCTCGCAGTTGCTCTAGGTAATATTTTATCACCTTTTCAATTACTTGAACACCTGCAGATTTCTGTTTGATCAGCGAACTAATCATTTCCTGTTCCTCTGCACTAAGAACTAATTTTTCGTAAGTCATATTTTTTTCAAATTAGGCTGTGGCTGGTAATGTTGGAACTTGCCCATTGTTTGATACTCCAGGCATTGATCCAGATTTATCTACTAAACCGTTCGATGCTGCAGACCCTCCTTGCATAGCAGGGTTGAGCATTGGATTAGTAGGTGTTTGGTTAATCATATTTAATTGTAAAGGAGAGTATCCAGATTCTTCAAGTACCATTCCGAGTAATTTCATTACTCTAGGATCTTGAAGTCCTGCAGGGTTAGACATAGCTGTTTGAAGCGTGGTTGTAAGTGTCTCTATATTCTTTCCACGATCTTCACTCTCATTGGTTACTACAACTTTCAATTTAGCATTGAGCATGTCGTTTACTGAATCATAAGTTCCTTTCTCGACAAGAATCTCTTTCGGCATTTTTGCAAGTTGGTCTTGTGCAATATTTCCAACAATATCAAGTTGTTCCATTGTCGGATAATCTTTCGTTTCCAAAATGTATTTCTTTATAGTGTTGTATTGCAAGATACGTTTTCGAGCATCGTAATATACCTGCAAATCATCCGCATCGAGTAATTCAAGAATATGTTCATTGGTTAGACTTTTAGCGAATCCTCTCAGAAGCCAACTGTTGAAAACATCCTCTATAAACAGTCCCATATTCTGTCGAATAAACAGATATAGTTTTGTAGCAGAGTTGAGTTGCTGTTGTCCAAGTTTGAATGGTGTACCAGATGGAAGGTCAGCACCTGTTACTACCTCGTATGAGTTACAGAGTGCGTCGCACTTTGATTCGATACGTTGAATTTCATCCTTATAATCTTGCAATCCTCGAATCTCCGTTGCAATAGGATCAATTGACGATTTAGAAACAACTACATCACCGTCCAATAAATCTTGCAACACGTTTTTCACATGCAGTGAATCTCGTGTCTGATATAAATGGATAAGAGATAATCGTAATGAAGAAAAGAATCGGTTTGTAACCTCGTTCGCTTTCTCGATTTGATCGAAACATAATTCGTAGTTTGAAACTCCGAGCCATCGTCCTTTTCGTCGTCGATAATGAACTTCTTTATAAGGAAATTGATCTTCATCTACTTCATTTAGGTAAAGAATAAATTCTTTTGAACCTGATTCAACACCTGATACTAGAGCTAGAACATAAACCATATCGTTTTGTCCTGCAGCTGCGATTCCGGTAGTAGTTACCGTTGCATCGTTTTGCATTGCTTCTCCATCGTTCTTATATGCTTCATACAAGTATCGAGGAATCTCTCCCCACAACTCATACACTTCATAATAAGGAGTAGTTGTATCAATTTGATTAAAGGGACTGTTAACATTGTTACCAACCGGAGTCATAAATCGAACAGGTGGAGCAGTTCTCCCTTCATTGATCAATTCTTCAACTTGAGTTTGATTCCAAGATTTCATTCCGCGCATTTGAGACTGAGTCATCAAGTGCCGTTCTGCGAACAAACCATCCTTTAAGCAATCTGATTGAGGATCATTAATTATGTTGATAAGGTCAACCGACTCAACATCTACTTGACCTTCATATGAACACTTCTTCCATACCACGGTTCCAAAATCAGGAAGGTCTTCTGATAGCTCGTTGAGCTTCATTCCGAACCCTGTCTGTTTTGCAAACTGCATAAATTCCTGTCGCATTAGCCAAGCAAGTAGGTATGAACCGCTACTGTTTGCTTTTATGTAACAATCCTTTGTATCAATGTCTATGTTTTTAGTTGCTTGATCGTTTCGGTTAGTCATCAAATCATAGAAATACTTCGGGTTTCCGTTGTCATCCCATGGTCCAGATTCGAATTGATTGTGCTGATAGAAATATACACGCTTCAAAGTGTTATACTGGTTGAACAATAATCCTGGAACAATTTCAACATCTCTTTGCAAAAAGTTAGTTTTGAAATTGAGAATAAACGCTGCAAGTGATTGCGGCTTTTCAACATTATTCGTATTCTGATATGTGTTATTATAAATTCCCATAAAATTTAGCGGAAAGAGTTTCTTGTTCTAGTAATAGTTCGTGCCCGTTGTTCTTCGACCCGTGCAATATCTTCTTGTGGAGCACGTCCACGAGTAGCATATATTCGCATCTGCCATGCAATCGCTGCCCCAATCAACAAATCAAAGTGTTTTGTTGTATCGGTCTTTTCGATTGTTGTGTCCAATGAATCTTCTTTATTGAATTTACTTGCTTCAACCATAATGTCTCGATCGAGAATCTTTAGGTCTTCAGAGTGAATTGATTCAGATAATTCATACATCATTTTAGGTTTAGTGAGTCCGTTAGTATTCCATCCAAGTTTATTGGTTGGACTACTATCCATAACACCTTCCTGAAACTGCGTATAAACATTGTCGTATATGTTCGCAAGAGCAACACAAGTTGTCATACCTACGGAGTTGTTTTCAACTGCCGCAACGCATGCACCATACTCTATAGCCGCTTTTTTGATTTCATATGCAAACAGCACAGCATCGATCTCATTTGATTTGAAAGTCATTACAACTTCACCAGTGGTGAAATCGATAACTACAATTGTTGATGAGTCGCGTTTTGTACCTTTTGAAACATCTGCTCCAAGTCCGTACACATGCCCTTTTACATAAGGTTTGTAATACTTGAAGTTTCCGTCTACTCGATATGGTTTTGCATGATACTGTCTTTGTCTCTCGATTGCATCAGAATTGAAAAGTTTATTTCCAGAACTAATGAATGCTTCTTCCGGAGTCGACGGGTGCTCTTGTTTCATTTTATCTTTCTGAGTCTTTGACTCTAACCAATACCAATTCTTTTGCTCTTGAGTTAAAACTATTCCAGTCTTTTCCTCTATTTCCTGGAAATATCTTAACAGTGGTTCATCTATTGGAAGGTTATCTCCTTTAGTCTGGTTGGCACTGTTCATATACCATGCGAAGAAAAAGAATTTATAGTCTTTCTTGGTTAATTTTCTCCCTTCATTTCGAAGTGTTATAGCTTCCTGAACCATGTCATAGTAGGCACCATTCTCACCTTCAGCTGTTGATTCGATAATAATCAAACCTTTGTTTGCAGATGGTAATGTTCCAGTAATGATTTCGTCTGCTTTCCCGTCGAATCGTGCACAAATTTTTCCAAACTCAGATACTAGAATCGCTTGATAAGTACCAGATCGGAGTGATGTTGCGATACGGATGATTGATCCGTTTGTAAATTCATATTCAGTTTTTGAATCTCCTTTCGCTTCCAGTTGTAAAATCTTTTTCAATGCTGGGTTGAAATTATCCCATGCAACTTTTACCTTTCGAAAGATAACAGTTGCTGCATCTTGCGTATGAGCTACGATTCCAAGTTGTTTGTCTGAATTGAACAAGGCAAAATCAAGGAAGAATATACATACAAATGTTGTAAACCCTAACTGTCGTGCTTTTAAAATAATATCTTTATCATGCAAATGATTTAAAAGAAATTCTTGAGCTTCACGAAGTTGAAATTTTACACGATTTCCATCTTCATCAATAACTGTGTAGAGATTATTTAATCTCCATATTCTATCAGTGAGTCGTTGATCGATTTTATCAAGATCTTGTATATCAGTGCTGGCAACTGGATATAGTCTTTCATCTATAGCAACATCGCCTCTCAGTTCTTCAAGAGTTTGTATCATTGAATCAGTATATTTTTCTGTGAGGGATTGAGTTGACATAAATTATTGCTGCAATGCTGCAGTATTTTTACTTTCGTATACACTTACTTCTTCAGGGAATGTCTCCAAGAGAAATTTCTCAACATTTAATTCTCTTTTTGATAAGTAAATGATAGTGTTCTTTACTTTGATTTGATATCGAACAAACATTACTATCCCAAAAACTATCGACGCTATTAGAACTACACTACCTATTAATTTTAGTTTATTTTTCATGGTTATATATAATATTAATTTGCTTAGATGTTTTTGCCTATAAACTTATTTGCTACTGCAACCAGTATGCTAATAAGAGTCCCACCAACAAAACCTGCAATAGATCCAAAGATAGCAACCTTAGTTTTGAAAACCAAGTTCTGATCTTTTAGTTTGTCTATTTCTTCTTTGTGGAGTTGAAGAATTGTGTTTATGTTGCTTGAAGATTTCTGCATTTCAGGAATGATCGTATCAAAACGACCCCGTAAATATGAAACATCTTCAACCAATTTTTGTTGGGTTTGTGCATCCATAACAAATTAATAAAGTTACTAATAATTCCAGTCGCTTGCGAGACTGATAGGAAAGTCCATTTCTGAACTGCCCTACAGACTTACAACTTATTGTTTTATCATTAAGATACCTGCTGCGTTTAATGGTGCTGCACCTGAACCTGTTGTCATATACACCATTCCTGCTGTAAGACCTGCTGTTCCTGCTGCTGTATCATCATCAAATGCTGGTAAGTTACTGATTGTTATGTGTTCGTTTACATCATCAATGGTTATTTTAGTGTTGTTACCACCAGTTCTGTTTCCTAGCAATAGTGTTCCAGATTCTACAAAAAAACCAAGTTCGTTTCCTGCACCTACATCGTTATATATGTTGATATAATCAGATGCTATTACAGATGTACCCGATAAAAATGAAGTACCATTATATGCAGATGTAACAGATGCTGTTGAACCTATATCAATTTTATTTTCAACTATTGTTCCGTCTGATAATGTAAGGTTATCTGATATAAATTTATCACCTCTTGCTGTTTCTATATATAAACCTCTAAACCCAGTATTGCCAGAACCATCAGAAAATGTCATCGCAACACCTTCGTATCCAAGACCTTCTATATTTGAATTAACTTGTTGTTTAAATAAATTTCCTGTATATGTAGCACTAATATTTGTATTACCAGTTGCTACATCTCGTGTGAATCCTGAATCAGCACCAAATGCACCTGCATTGTTATATTGAATCTGTGTATCTGAACCTGCTGGAGTACCTCCTCCACTTGGTGTTGTCCAAGACATTTGACCAGAACCATTAGTGGTTAGTACTTGTCCAGTTGAACCAATACCTAATGGAAAATAATTTGGTGTACCAGATGTTTTATAATAAAATCCACTAGTAGTGTCTATTCCATATCTATAGTTATTTGCACCAGTTGAATTAACAACTGCTGTTTCTGATATTGAAGTATCCGTACCCGTGTTATAAGCGTATGTTGTATTTGAACCAGCATTTGATGCTGTTGTGAAAAAACCTGTTAATGAAATATTCAAAGGTTGTCCAAAAACAGTACCATCATATGCAAGTAATCCATTAAATCCATTTGCTGTATTAACACCAGACTGTACTCCTTTTACTCCTAACCCTAATAGATTGTTACTTGATTTAACTATTGCGTCATTTCCTGTACCAATATTAACTGAAGCAAGAAAATCTGTTGATGTTTTTATTAAACTAGAGTCTCCCTTTGAGAGTTGTCGTGCAGTAGTATTCCAGTATGGAATTTGACCCAAGACTTGTGTACCTGATGTTGCTTGCGTTACTGATGTTGATGGAACAGTAGCGAAAGTAATAGCACTTGTTCCTACTACTGGATTATTTGTTTGTTGCCCCCATACTGTACCTCGTAAAGTAGAACCTTCTGATACTGTTACAACAAGTTCGTCTAATTGAGCTGTAGTATCTGCGTCAGTAGCACGAGTAAAGATTGTAGGAGATACTGATGCAACACCTTTTTGTGTAAGAACATACACTCCGTTTACTAGCGTACTTGCTTGGTTTTTAATAAGGAATCGGTCACCATCCATTAGTGATACACCATCTTGATTCGGCAATACTCCGTTAGTAGTTCGTGTAAGTGTAGCACCTACTCCTGCTGTACCGTTATTATATGTCCAAGTACCTGCAAGTGCTGCTGTTGTTGCTGCTCGTACTGTTACTGCTACGTCTGATGCACTTACAGCTGAAAAAATGATATTTTGTCCATCTTCTATAATATTCATTCCTTCTCCTGCATCCAAATTAACCGCACCTGTAAGTCCGTTTAATGTTTCTACTCCTCCTCCACCTCCTCCACATCCGTTACATCCTGTAACATTAATGGTTCCAATTCCAGTACCTTGTCCGATATTCAAGTATGCTTCACCGTTCTGTACTACCCATTGAGATGGTGTTAATACACCTGGTCCAGAACTTTGTGCTGATACTATTACACCAGAAAACAACAGCGAAACTATAGCTGTTATAAATACTGCGAATTTAATAAGTTTAGATTTCAAATTTTTCATAATTTTTTGATATTAAGATTAATTTATTCGCCCTGCATCTTTGATACCGAAGTAATAAATGTATAGTGCGTCTGAATTTGCATTCTTCATATAGATTGGTAACGAAGCGTTCACTCCTCGAGTAGTAACTGCAACATCTTCACCATCAATATTTAATGCTTGATACTCTGCTGTCCAACGAATCTGTACTGTATGATCCTCCGCTGTTAGTAAATCAGAATCAATAGTTACTTGAGTTAAGAAACCTTCATCATCAACAACATTAAATGTTGCTACAGCACCAATAATCGACAATGTTATCTTCTCAATACCGTTAGGTGCAAAGAATCCAAACTCTCGAGCGTCTCCAGATGTTGGAACTGCTGGCAATGCCATTTTGAAATCAAGGATTCCATAGTTCATCTGTACAAATGTCGCAATTGTATCTGCGTTTAATAAAATTTTTCCAGCAGAAAGCGTAGCGGTCCCTGCGATATTCGCAAGAAAAGAACCGTCTACTCCTTTGATAGCTGGATCATAGAAGAAACCTTGAGTTGGTTTCAATTCTCCTGATTTGTACAACTCTTGTGTGTTCATAAAATTAAAAATTAATTAGTTTATAAATTATTTTGACCGCTTACCCTCTAAAGAATCAAGGATCCCTTTCACATCAACACTGGTTGATTGTATTTCCGACTTATCTTTCATGTCGGTGATATTTTTTGCTGTAAATATTCCAAATTGTGATTGATAATTTCCAAGTAATCCATGTTCAATCATAAATTCCTTGATAATATCTTCACATTCTTCTATAACTTCAGCTAATTCAGGAATTGATTTCGCAGCTTTTTTGAATTTTGATAGCGACATTCCTTTTCCTCTTATATATTTTCCAATGAGAGGTGGTGGTAGTGCAACTTGTTTTACTACTTCTCTGATATCTCCCATCTTAGTGAAAATTATCTCCTTTTTTTCTTCATACTTTGGGGCATTGGAGAAGTGAACCACCATATCATCTAAGAACTTCTGGGTTATCTCAGGGAAATCATGGTCAAATGATAAAGAATGGTTTTCTGGTTCAATTGTTTTTATTCCACTATTTATTTTTTCATCTGTCAAACTAGGTGAAATGGTTTTTATTTCACCAGATAAATCTGTATCTGTCAAACTAGGTGAAATGGTTTTTGAGTTACGCAATAAAGATGAGGTATCCATATGATCCACCCCATTGCCGTCTTGCCCTATACCCGCCCCGTGGGGGGTGCTTTTTGATTGGATACTATTCATAAAATATACTCAAAAAAACAGTATGCTTTTTTCCACCCTTGCCAATGGTCCCATGGATACAATGAACCCGCGCCCCGCTGTTACATGGTCCCATAATACCACGCCTACAAGGTCACACAATGCCCGCCATTGCATGAACCCGTTTCCCTTGTCAAGGTTTTGACATGAAATGCAACTGGTCCACTGGTCCACCTTGTAAAACATTACATTCAAAAAGTATCAGGGAATCAATGGAAAATTTGACAAACTGAAAAAAACTTGTCTTTTACCTTGTAAAAGATACCGAAGTCACTTTTTTGACTGTATATTTTAACTTTTAGGGTACTATTGACAAGTTTGGTGCATTATTGCGTTATACTTCATATCTTTTACAACTGTAAAAGATACAAAAATTGTAAAAGATATATAGCCTTATTTTTCGTTGACCTTGTAAAATATACCTACTCACTCAAAAACAGTGAAACGGTATGAAATACCATAATCTATATGACAAAACAGTTAAAATAGCCTTGTAAAAGATAAATATCAAAAAGTATTTGAAATATCACTTTTTCCATAATCAGCATATCCAACAAATACCATTATAATCAAACAATCTATCTAACCTATTTTATTTTAAAAAAGCATATATATCTTTTACATTGTAAAAAAGACCATTTGAAACTATCGTATTTCATACCGTTTCACTGTTTCCAGTATCTTTTACAATTACCATTACAACTTGCTTTTTCTTGTATTCCATTACATATCACAAGTTACAACACAAAAACAAAAACATGTAAATAGTAATAAAAAACCTTACCCCGTAATATCCGTTTGAAAATTGTAAAAGTTATCCACAATTTAACGCTAAAACCTTTGACATAAAATTGACATTTTTTAAAGAAAAAAATATAATCATATTAATCAAATAAAAAGCGTAACTTATATTTGATCTTAATAATTAATATAATAAAATTATATGGCACAAATAAACACGGTAACAAAATCACAATATACAGCATCTAATCTTGAATCTTTGGAATCAATACAGCGCATTAAAGGTTATGCAAGTTCAGAATGGTGTACTTTCGTACAGGCGCGCAATGAAGGCAAGCGAGTGCGAAAAGGTGAACATGGCGTAAAACTTTGGCGAGTCATTGAAGTGATCGACAATCAAGGCAAGCTCAAAAAAACCATTATTCATTTTACAGTATTCAATACTGAACAACTGGAAACAGTCTAACAGTGGAATATCCTTATAGTGTACGATCGCATGACCGCGCATTATATAGGGCATTTTATAACCTAACAGCCCAACAAAAAGCGATTATATGGAAACACTAAAAACAATACTGGCAAGCGATGTATACGACGAAAAATTTTTGACAGCATTTCAATCAATGCTCGAAAAATTCGTTAATGAATACGACGACATGTCACAAATGACAGCAATCAATCAAGCCAAGGGATTATTAGATACTTTTAATCAATAGTATTTTATGACTAAACTAACCTATAGCACGGAAAAGGTATATATAACCCTAGATCCGGAACGAAAAGAGATCTATATGCGAGACAAAACAGACTTTTACAACGAAACAAGCGGTTACAACCAGAAAAAGCGCGGTTTCAAAAAAGCATATGAAGTTATGCAAAAAATGCAAAGCGTAGAAAAGCAAGATCAATCTACCTTTTCAAGTTTCCGGAATTTGTTTGACAGTTTCAACCTTGGAATGCGCACATATTGCGCCATGGATTGAAAAATTGTTACTCCTTACTACCCGCAAGCGTGCTTGCTGGTAGAATAGGGCGATCAATTACTATAACAGCCCTACAAAAAAGCGTATATGACAAGTAAAAAATTCATAAATAAAAATACCTTTGAAATTGTGACACAGGTCCCAATTTTACAGATATCAGAATATGAGCGGTACGACGAAAATTTTAACCTTGAACAAGTACATGCAGATATTTTTAAAGCTAACGACGCCGTGAAGTCACGCTACAAATATCAATGCGGAATAGTGGACGAGCAGACAAAAAGGGAACTTGGAATCGGTGATCTATTTTTTGAGAGTCCAGACGGTCAAAATGGTGAACTATACAATGAATTGCGCAACCTTGGCTGGATTAATGCCGGTTACGCTTGTGAGTATGACTGGCGAGTACGAAAAGGAATCTATAAAATAACCTATACAGAGGGCGACCTATATATAACGAAATATGAATAATTAATTTTTCGATAGTATCCACGATCAGCAGATCGCGGGAATTGTTCGGGAAGCTAACAAGCCCGAGTAAAAAAAGCGTATGAATAAAAAACTTTTAACACTTGAACAAGTGCAAAAAAGATATAAAGGGAAATATATCGAAGTGCGGGAAATTATGGATTGGAATAATCATACAACCATGTACGAAGTTTTCAATTCAAGCTCAACTATTAAAGAAAACATGACCCTTGCTAGTGACTTGGGTACTAATATGGCGTATCGCCGGTAATTATATGCAGACTAATAAACAAAGAGCAATTGAACTGCTAACCGATTTAAAAAACGAAGTAGCGACAAGCGATGACAGGGATTCTATTAATACCAATTTTTTAGAGCTTATCAAGTTTATTAATAAAAATTTGTAATATGAAAACTTTATACATTATGCCGAGCGAGGAATCAGTCCTTGGACCATTACTAGCAAAGGAAATGGAAATAATCAGCGTCAAGCTATACCACCGAAACGATCACGAACTAGCCCGCAAGCGCGATATACTAGCCCGTATCATGGACCGTTTAATTCATGCAAGTATCACAAATGCAGATATACCGGATCCGTATATATTACCAGACAACGAATCGATCGAACCGGAACAACCGAGCGAGACTGATTTAAAATTGGAACAAATGGAAAAAGATAATCCAGTTATAGATGGCGCACAGTTGCCGACTGGAACACCTTTTAAAACAGAGTAAAAAATTCCTTACTACCCGCAAGTGAAAATTTGTGGGTAGAATAGGGGTGATTTAACATAACAAAGCCCCGAAAAAAGCGTATGAATAAAAAACAATTAAAGGCGCTACTAGCAAGCGCGAGTCAAACCGACTTCAAGCCCGAAATAGAGGGTATTTTATGCAAAATACAGGGTGACAAAGTAACCCTAGTTACAACGAATGCTTTTATTTTAAACATCGTGACAATAGATAATGAACCTATCATTGATTTTTCAAACACTGATACGGAATTCATTATCGCAAAGCAAACAGTGAACCTAGTTATTAAAACAATGGCGCCGACTGATCGAATTGCAATAGTCCACCATGCAGAATCTGATTTTTCAATGGTGCAAGTGATTGACCAAAAAGGAAAGTCAAAAAGTGCGGAAAAAGTAGTGCATGAATTCAAGATAGACAAAGTAAATGGAACCTATCCGGACTATGCAAAGATTATACCGGAACAAGGCGATTGGACAGAACTAGCTTCAATGAACCTAGGAATTGAACAATTGATCACTGTTTCAGAATTACACCTTGCGCTAGGATTCCAAATGATTGATATGGTATTCACTGCTAATAAAAAACCTATCATGATCGATAATAATCGTGGAAACATCGAAATTAAAAGTCTAATTATGCCAGCGAGCAAATAATTTTATGGAAATAAAAGATATCATTAAAATGGCAAAATCTGGAGAACTGGATCAGGATAACGACGAGGGAGGAACTGGAGGTTTCTGGGACCTCGCATATGAAATTTTTGGTAAAACAGTCACAACACAGTCACAACAGGAACTTGTAGAGCGTATCTATAATTCGCTATGGGAAATTTACAAAGAAATGACAAGCGAGGATATGGAAATGTTACAGCGTGAAAACAAGGCTATGGCAGAAAAATTATCAGTTTTAGGATATTCCCAAGATCAAATATCAGATATTTGCAACGGGGCGATATAGTATGAAACAAAAAATATTAATTCGTGATCTAGTGCCAAAAGTTGCAGATTGGAGCAAGGGCGAGGTATACTCGTATATAGAGAAACCTACTGGAATTCTGAGAGTATGCATTATTACATTGTCGATTTTTGCCGTACTGTTTATGCTATGCGCGCAACAAAAGATAATTGACTATTTTACCAACAAACATGAACCAAGAATTACTTCACAAACTGGATCGCCTAGTGTTCTCACTGGAAATAATCATCGATGATGACCATTTCAAGGCGCAAGACTATCAATACAGATCCACGATGCATGAAATGTATATCAGTGCATGCAGACTGCAAGAGTTATACAGACCAAAAGATCAATTCAAACTGATCCGCAAGAACGGTATATAGTGAGACCTACAGTATACGGAAACAAATTTCCGTATATCATAGGGCGCATTATGAAAACAATTAATAATAATCAATGTTGCCCTACAATTTTATGAGAGAAATACAACTTGAAGTCGAGGAGACAAAAAAGATTGGAGAAAAGATTTCACTAGCATTAAAGCGAGGTATGGTATTGATCGCATTCCTAGGAACGCTGGCAATAATCGCCGTGTATAGCTTCTTTACTATTCGAGATCACAACATGTTCAAACTAGCCAGAGAGAGCGCTCAAAAGCAGTATGAAATGACCTTGATTCGGAATAACTTCTGCATGGATACGGTTATCTATCAGGAAATTCCAGCCGGACTTGAAAAGCTCGACCGGATCCCAGAAATACCAACAGAATAAAAAGTGTACTTGATAGCGCACATGATTCCTTTTTTAAATTACGCTTTTTAGGGGCTGATCGTGTGCGCCATTCAGGTGATCGTATTACCTGTGATTTTATTAATTAATTACAAACATATGAGATGGGAGACACTATGCTACGACGAACCAGTATGCCCAAATTGCGCCGAGGACGGATATAGTAGTGCATTGATACATTTTGCTGATCTGCGCGCCTACAAGTGCCAATTCTGCGATCTGTACATCACTGAGTATACAGTTACCAGCGCGCGCAATTTCAAACCGTTACCAAAAAACGGTGGCTATTGTTTTCGCCCGTACGATAGCGATAATCCTTTCTGATTGTTTAAAATAAATATGGAAAATAAAGAAACAGCTGTTATGATTCTGATCATATTAGTTGCGTTTATGTCTTTTAGTCTCGGTAGAATGTATCAAGAAAAAGTCGACAAACAAGTTAATAGTAATTATATGGGAGACGGTTATGGGCCAGCTACTCCTGTAATCATTCAATAGTATGACTAGCGGATCAATTAGAGTTAGAGAAGTTAGTATTTTCCTTAATGGTGGACACAAAACATTTTTTGTAAACGAAGGGCATAAAATGCACGGAGGAAAAGTTGAATGGATCAAGATTGATTTTACCAACAAAACTATTGCAATTCAGTTCAAAATAGATAAAGATAATATAGGTTATAGATTATTCTATAGCGGATTGCCATTCTCGGCAAAAATATAATTTTATGAGATACAAATACCCAAAATCAATTGTTATTGGAAACACAAAGTTCAAGATCAAGTATGACAAGAAAAAAGGAGGTGCAAGGTTCACATTTGGTGATGAAAAAATACCCGCAACGATAACTTTTGGAATGTTATATATTAAAAAAGATCAAGAATTTTTTCTTACAATACTTATACACGAATTATCAGAAATAGTTCACGTGATACTCACACAAAGATTCAGATATCAAGATAATGACACTAACTATTTATTCAGTTATGATCATAGAGGGTTCGACACCCATTGCCAAATATTAGCAGGTGCATTAAATAATTTTATTGTATGAAACCAGCAAAAAAAGTAGCAAAAGTTATGCATGAGTTCAAAGCTCACTCGCTTCACAGCGGAAAAGGTGGTCCAATAGTAAAAAACCGCAAACAAGCAGTTGCTATTGCACTATCAGAAGCAAGTAGAATGCGCAGAAAGTAGAAAGAGGAGCATGAAATTTGTACTGTTATCTCAAAGGCAACCAAGGGTTATCCACAGTTTCGTGCTTTTCATTTTGCTTTTTTCAAAAGTGGTATATAA
>CAZUGR010000006.1:0-36890 GCA_964620145.1 uncultured Candidatus Saccharibacteria bacterium | reverse complement strand
GTCCAATAATGTTGGTTGCAAGTATTATTACATGGCAGTAGAGTCGTATTTTACGACCACTTACTGATAAAGGACTTGAACTTTATCGCTATTTGAAAGGTTTGAAAATGTATATCAAGGTGGCGGAAAAAGATCGTATTAAAATGTTGCAGAGTCCTGACGGAGTAGAAAAAGTCGGAAGTGATATAACAGGTTATACAGATAAATTACTTAAATTCTATGAGCAAACACTCCCATATGCAATATTGTTTGGCCAGGAAAAAGAATGGAATAAGCAATTGGGGAAATATTATGAATCTACCCACACAACACCAGTTTGGTGCTACGGAACGGGTCATTTTATGAGTACTACCTCATTTAGTTCTCTAATGAATAATTTTTCAAATTCTATAAACACCACTTCGTCAAGTGTTACTGGAGGATCAGGAGGTGGAGGATTTTCTGGCGGAGGTTTCGGAGGTGGAGGTGGTGGCGGACGATAGTGATCCATTTAAATTTCTTCTTTCTTCAAAACAAAAAACACAGATTTACTGTGTTTTTTGTTGGAGTAAATTCCTTTTGTTTTTCATATGCAAATATATGAACCAAATTATTTCAATGATTAAAATTGATATAAGTAAGAAAAAAATGAAATAAAAATAAATAGGAAAGAAAAATGTTTCATATTAATGATAGGTGTTAAAATTTTCATCTATAAAATAATTCTGTCGCGATTCTGGACTGCGTTCTGGTCCGCCAGTCACAATCCATAAAATAAACAAAAGTCCAAATAATACAATAAACCAAGCGAGTATACTCGGTTCTGTTCCTCCGGTTTTTTTATCATCTGCCATAGTATACTTAATTATAATACATATTTCATAAATATGATATACTCGATTATATGATTGGATATTTGTCAGGGAAAATAGTAATAGTAAAAGAAAAATATATTATTCTAGATGTTCAAGGTGTTGGGTACAAAGTTTTTTTGAGTACAAGTACTACTCAATCATTGACTGAAGGTGATATGATAAATCTTTGGATTTACACTGCAGTTCGGGAAGATACACTTGACTTGTTTGGCTTTCTACAAGAACTTGATCAAGAAATTTTTGAATTATTATTGAATGTTTCTGGAATTGGACCAAAATCAGCACTTGGGATTTTATCAGTTGCAGATATTGGATCACTTGCTCACGCTATTAAAAATGAAAATGTTGCATATTTAACACAAGTTTCTGGAATTGGTAAAAAAACTGCAGAAAAAATTGTGATTGAGTTAAAAGATAAAATGGAAAAATTGACTCTAGAATATCAATCAAATAAATCTGATAATGTACGAGATGTTATTGATGCACTTCTTGCGATGGGATATCACGAGAAAAATATTCGCGGAGCATTACGTTCAATTGATGATTCGGGTATGAATACAAGTGAAATAATTCGAGAAGCTTTGAGAGTTTTAGGAAAATAGTTGACTTTTTATGTATTATAGGTATGATACATAATCTAAAACAATTTAATATGCAAAAAGAGAAAATCGTAGCTCAGTTCATGAGTACAACAAAAGAACAGGTATTTCATGGTGTCTGTAAAACATTAAAGGTGGTCATCGCTGAAAATGAGATGTCTTTTCTAGAGAAGAAGGGGGTGAGTATTCCTAGAGATGTAATTCTTTTAAAGATCAAGGGAGAAGGCTTTTTCGACCCAGACAATATTTCCATTGATAGTATTATCAATATAGTTAATGTTGAATGTAGGAGAAGATGGTTGGAAAGGAGTATTTTATTGAAGAAAGAATTAAAGGTTCGGACGAGCATAATTCATGCTAAATTCAAGAAAGAATCCTTGAAACCATTCTCCTTTAGCGTAGTTTCGAAAAAAGGATTAATTAAAAAAGCATTATTTTTTCCATTTTTCTCAAAAGAAGAAAGAGAGGTTCTGCAAGAGATGCAAAAACTTTTAAAGAATCTACGTTCCTTCTTCGTATTCACCATTGGACAAGATAGTATGAGTGAAGAAATAAGACTTATTTCGCTCGGTGAAACGTATACGTTCCCTAATCACAAAAATAACAAAATTATGAACGGATCAACGTATAATAATTATCTTATTGTACGAGTTGGATAAATAAGTTATTTAAAAAGGCTTTCCCAGAAAGTCTTTTTTCTTGCAAAAATCACCACATATGCTATAGTGTCCAGGCAGTTCAGAAAGGAATTCCTGCTCCTTTCGACCCAATATATCTACCGTATGTTGGTATTTTAATAACAAAGCTCTCTTAACATTGTATTTTCATACATTATTATGCCAAATCTACAAAACGCCAAAAAAGCACTTCGTGTTGCAAGTCGAAAACGAGTTATCAATGACCGACGACGACGAACCATGAAGACTTCTATCAAAGAAGTGAAAAAAGAAAATACTCCAGAAAATCTTGCAAAAGCATATCAAGCAATTGATAAAGCTGCAAAACGAGGAGTAATCAAGAAAAATGCCGCAGCTCGCAAGAAATCACGAATCACTAAAGCACTTGCAAAAGTAAAATAAAATCCCGAAAGGGTTTTTATTTTTTATATAAAAATATTCATTTTGCTTTCCTAAAAAACCACGAATCAAGTTCTCTGCTCGACAAGTAAGACTTGTCTCCGCAAGGGTTTTTAAAAAAGAAAATTCATATTTTTATGATATAATTCAATGATATGAATCACTTACTTTTTTTTATGGGAACGGATTGTCCACATTGTGAAATCATGAAACGATTAATTGAGCGACTTGAATTAGAGCTTGGAATTTCTGTTGTTATACATGATGTCTGGAAAGATGAACGTGCTTATCGAGTATTGGAAAACTATACAAAAGATCATGATTGCGATGGAATCCCTGTTTTTGTGAACACACAAACGAATGTTATTTTGTGTGGAGAAATTTCTTACAAACAATTGCAGTCTTGGGCGATGGGTGGAAATATAGTACAATAATAGCATGGAATTACTCGATCAATTAGGCGCTTTGTCATATTTTGGTGTTTTCGGGGTATCACTTCTCGCAAATATTGTTCTTCCGTTTCCTGAAGAAATTACTCTTCTCGCACTTGGTTATTTGTCAGGTACGGGAGTTTTTCATTGGGTTTTTATTATTCCGGTTGCAATGTTGGGATTGTTTATCAGTGACTGGGTTTTGTATATTTTATCGTACAAAGGTTCAAAAATAACGCAATCTATTTATAATAAATTATTCGCAAAACGTTTTGATTTTTTGAATAATCTAGAAGGAGAAAGATTAGAACGAGTTATTGTGATTACTCGATTTTTACCACACTTTCGATTCCTTGCACCTTTTTTGGCAGGACATTTCAAATTACCATTCAAAACATTTGCACGACATGAAATTATTTCGTTGGCAGTATATATTCCATTTTTTATTTTCCTTGGATATTTCCTTGGAGAACGAGTTCGGCAAGTTATTGATGGTGTAGATACTTTTAAAAATATAACGATTGGAATTATTTTTATAATTGCTGCGATTGCATTATTTAGTACTATCAAGAAATATTTTAAAAAATATATTAATTTAGATTTTTTGAAAAAATAAAAAGCACATAAAGTGCTTTTTATTGTGCTCTCGCCAGGAATCGAACCTGGATCGTCAGTACCGCAAACTGATGTTCTATCCATTGAACTACGAAAGCAATGAAAACACATTACCATAATTTGTAGAAAATTCAATAGCTTTAAATGTTGTTAAATATTTACGATCTTAAGAGTTAGTAAAATTAAAAAACACTATAAAAGTAGTGTTTTTTAAAATCCGATTTTTTCTGAGAGAAGGTCAACAAATGATTCTTGAAGTTCTTGTTCTGGAACATATTTAATCAAAAATGTATGCAAGTCTGCAGCACGTAAATCATCAGGGAGAGGAATAGGAATAATGGGTGAAATATTACGAGTTGTTTTGAGAATAAGTTTCCGAATTCCAAAAGGGTTTCGATACAGCCAAAATCCTTTGATCTGAGAAAAATCAATAAAATCATTATTAATAATAACTCCATGAGTACTAATTTCGATAGAAATTGGATTATTTTTCTTGCTTGCAAATAGTCCAATCATAAATCCTCCCATCAAGACAAGAAACCCAAAAAGAAGATTTTGAGTAACAAATGCAATAAAAGCAATAACAACAACTAATATTCCAAGTGCCCAATACCAGTCGGTGCTTTTTTCTCGATGTTCGTATTCGTCAGTATCCCAAGAAAATTCTATTGTTTCGTCATGAATCATAGTAATATAATATCACGTTAAAAAATTTATAACAATTATTTTTTTGGAAGTGAAATGATGAAAGTGCTTCCCATACCAATTCCAGCAGAGTGAGCTGTAATAGCACCTTTATGAACTTCAGTTATTTTTTTTGAAAGATAAAGTCCAAGACCAGAACCTTCCATAAAAATTTTCCCAGCATTTCCTCGAGAGAATTTTGTAAATAATTTAGGAATTTCTTCTGGTGCAATTCCTGATCCAGTATCAATTATTGAGATGATATAACAGTTGTTTTTTGGGTGTTTCTCGAGTTTTATTGTAACTGATCCTGATAAGGTATATTTTATCGCATTATCAATAATATTAATGAATACTTGTCGTAGTTTTGTTCGATCACCAATAATAGGTGCAGTTGTAACAAGATTTTGAAAGGAAATATGTAATTTTTTTGCTTTTGCTACAAGTATAAATTCGTTGGTAATAAGTTCAAGAAATTCAACAAGATCAATAGGTTCATTTTTGAGAGAGAATCCACCTTGTTCAATTTTTGAAATATCGAGTAAGTCATTAATGGTGCTAATCATTTCATCAGAAGTAATTCTGAGTTGTTGTACAATACCTAATGTTTCTGGTTGTGATTGTACTTTGTCAGCAACAGCATTGAGACCCCATTTGATTTGAGTGAGCGGACTTCGTAATTGATGAGTTGCAAATGATAGAAATTCAGTTTTTGTTCCGTTTATTTTTTCTTGTTTTTTATTTGTTTCACTTGTTTGTTCGTTATAAAAATAAAGTTCCCATGCGATAGTGGTAATACATAACGCAATTGCAACAACAAGAATAAATGAATCTTTTTCTTGGAAGAGAAAAAGAGAAACTAAAGTCATTAAAACCATAATGCCAACTTGGTGATCACGAGTATTGTGGTGAACATCATAATATCGTGTTGCGAGAATACTTGCACCAATAATTCCAATAGGGAGAAATAATATTTCAACAAATGCTATGGTTGCGAGTATTTGATTTGGAATAACAAATAAATATATTCCTAATGTGATAACAAACAAGAGGAGATAGATTGCAATAAAGTTTGTAAAAATTTTCCTATAACGATCTCTATGAATAGATTTTGCTGCATGGATAAAAAATATACTATGCGCAATAAACAAGATACCAAGCAAAATAATTGTATTGTTATAAAATAAATCCATAATTAATTATAGTATACAATTCTTTTTAATAAAATTCTATACCCTATGTTCTTTTTTATAAAATGATATACTTTGCTCTATATGAAACATTTTTCTTTTCGGAGACTTGCAGAGTTTTTTATTATTGGAATTATTTTAGGAATTATTGAGGATTTAATTGCTATTTGGTTGATTACTGGACAGGGAATTACATGGTCAGTATTTGGTGTAATTATTGCAGTTGCAGTACCTTTTGCATTTTTTAATGAAATCGTTGCCGATCATCCAGATTTTTGGAAATCTTTTGTTCCAAAGAAAATTATTGAAAAAATAATCCCAGAAAAATATGAAAAGAGGACTCGAATTATGGAATTCTTGTTTATTGGTATTTTCTTTGGAATTATTCAAGATTTAATTGCAATCCTCGTTGCAACAGATGCTGTAATTGATTTTCGACTCATTGGGATTGTAGTTGCGGTAACTATTCCTTTTGCGTTTATAAGTGAGATAATTGTTGATAAAAAATAAAAAAACAGAACGAAAGTTCTGTTTTTTTATTACACATTTTCTCCTGCTACATATCCAGTAGTCCAACATAATTGGAGTGAAAATCCTCCTGATGGTCGATTGATGTGTAACAAATCACCAATAATAAAGAGGTTTTTATGAATAGTTGATTGCATAGTTTTCATATTCATTTCTGATAACGGAACACCACCATCAGCAACCACAGCTCGATCAAATCCCATGAGTCCTTCTACGGTAAAAGGAAGTGATTTTACGATATCAATAATTTTCCTCCGATCAGTTTTATTTATACTGTTTACTTTGGTTTCCAGTAATTCATTGGAAATAAAAGAGGGTAATATTGCAGCGATTTTGGGTGGAATAAATTCCTTGAGGATATTTTTTACTGCTTTGTTTTTATGATTATCAAAGAGTTGCACAAGTTCTGTATCGAGTGTTCCGATGTCTTTGGTAGGGAATAAATCAATTGTTCCTGTGACGGTTCCTTGATAAAGTAAGTCTTGAATCTTGGTTGCTGTATTTAAAATAAGAGGTCCAGATAATCCAAAATGAGTAAGGAGAATATTTCCCTTGATTGAAAATTTTTTACTATCTGATACAGAAAAATTAATTTTTACATCAGGTAATGTGGTTCCGGCAATTTTTTTAATCCACTCATCAGAAACTTTTATCGGTACAATAGACGGGGTTGGCTTGGTAATAGTGTGACCTAATGTTTCTAGCCAATGAAAACCGTCACCTGTAGAACCTGTTTCAGGATGTGAAAATCCTCCCGTTGCTATAATTATAGAACGAGCAAAATAATCTCCTGTGGTTGTGGTGACTCCGGTAATATTTCCTTGTTCAAGGATAATATTGAGAACTTTTGTATTATTTGCAATTACTACCTTGTTTTGTTTGCAATAACTTTCAAGGACTTGCTCAACATCAGTTGCATTGAACGTATGAGGAAACGATCGATTGTTTACCTCGGTAACCAATGGTAATGTATGTGATTCAAAAAATAAAAATGTATCAGCAACAGAAAATTCAGAAAATGCTGAATATAAAAATTTTTCTGCAGAGCCGTATCGTTCCAATAATTTCTTACTATCTGGTTCGTTATTGGTCACATTACAACGACCACCTCCGGTAATGCGTAATTTTTCCCCTAAACGCTTGTTTTTCTCGATCAGGAGAACTGATTTTCCTCGACTTGCTGCAGTTCCTGCTGCCATCATTCCTGCTGGACCACCACCAATTACAATGACGTCATAAATTGTTTGTTCACTTGATTTCATGTTTGTAGAGTAGCATAAAATGGTAAAAATAAAATGAACAAGGTTACTCCTTGTTCATTTTCCTTGTTGCGTGTTTTATAATCCATAATGTATTTTTATTGTCCGTTTTGCTCCATTTTTGTAATAACTTTTCTGCCTGTTCCTTGTTTACTTTTAAATAGTCTCGGACATTGTTTGCTACTGATTTTTTTACAAACAGTATGTTATCAGTTTTTAATAATTCTAAAATTTCAAAAACAGGTTTTGGGTCTTGAATAAAAATATCTAATTTTGTTGCCCATGGTAACTTTGGACGAAGTCCTTCACTTGCAAGTCTTCGTAAATGAAAGTTTTTAGATACTGTCCACGACTTTATTTTTTGTAACATTTTTTCTGGATATTTTTTAATAAACGGACGAACAGCATATTCTGCAGTATTGCGTTTAGTAATTTCCTCGAGTGCTTTTATGGAAACAGAATAATGGTCAAGTCCATACAGTTCGACAAATTTTCCAATAGGGAGGATCCAATAAAATTCTTTGAACATTCCTGTTTCGTTTGGGTTTTCTGGTCCAAGTATTTTTACGAGTATTGCAATTGATTCTGGGTATGACGCAGGAAGGAGTTCGTGTAATGTTTCTGCAAAAATAATTATTCGTTCGGTATAACTTTTATCAATGACTCGTTTCTCAATGAGTTTAATAAATTTCCCGAAATTAAATTCTGGGTATACGACAACAATTTTGTCACCAAGTATCTTTGCAAGGTTTGTTCCAAAATGTCGAGTGATTCCGTTGGGGTTGAGGGTCATGAGTATAGTATATAAGATATTCGGGTAATAAAAAACAGGTAACTCCTGTTTTTTATTCAAAAAAATTTCCCAACCAACCACCAATAATGCTTTGTGCAAATGCAATTACTTGCACAATAACAAAAATCAAAAATGGGTTTATGTCTACAAACCAACTTACAACCCATGAAAGGAAGAGTGTTAGAAATAAGGAGATAATAAATCCTTTTGTTTTTGAAACTTTCGATTCAACTTCTTTTCTTGTCGGCTCGTCTTTTTTGTCGAGTAGTTTTTGGACATATTCAACTATTTCATCATTACTTCTAAATTCAATTTCAGAAATGCCAACATAACTTGAAGATTTTTCATCAAAAAGCGATTTATTAAAATCCTCAACATATTTCAGCTTCTTACCATAAGCAGAATCATCACGCTTCTCTTCCGGTAAATCCCAATATGCCTCACTCTCTTTCTTTTCTGATTCATTATCTGGATACCAAATACTCATTCCATAGTCGTCTGTATGGATTTCCAAACCATGAGAATCTTTTTTTACAAGTTCCTTTACTTTAGCAACTCCATCTTTAATTCTCTCTATAGATTGACGCAAAAACCTTCGATATTCATCTTTTGAAATTATTTCAGGGTGTTTAGATAAAATATAAAGATTCACTTCTGGATTACCGAATATAGAAACCTTTGACCATTCGACTTCTTTTTTCAAATCATCAATTCTTTCTTGATTGTTAAACTTATTATTTCTGAGTTCTGATTCCAAAACTACTCCGTCTTTTATCGAATTGTCTTTTCCACCTACAAACTCATGATAAAGCTCTACTGTCCGCATTTTTAATTCGATAGGATCATCTGAGATTTTATACTCAATTGTTGAATAATTATGATGATAATCATCATTGATACTCACATCTATCTTAAATTTTCTCTCATCAGGAAAAAACTCAAAAGTGTTTGTTGTGTATTCATCGTTTATAACGATTGAATTTTCATCATCAAAAATTTCTACTTCTTTCTTCATATTTTTGCGGGCCATGTGGGTTCAGTACCAGAGTAGTGAGACACCGTAAGGGTTATTTAGGAAAAATTCAGACACTAATTTGAGGCTTGTGGGTCACATAGAGAAATATTGACATAATATATAAATTATGATAAAATGATAGAGAGCCAAAAAATAAGAAACAATGAAAGTACTTTTATTAGAGGATAATCCTCAAAATATCGAAAGCTTAAAAACGGCAATTTTAACTGCCTGCCCTAATGCTGACATTACTGTATTAACAGAAGTAGGAGCTTCTTTTTACAAAGGTTCCGAATACAACGAGGCTGTGCAATTAGCCTCGTATGATGCTGTAATAACAGATGTAAACATGCCTGGCTATACTGACCGTGATGGCATGATAATGAGCCCAATTGGACCTATTATTGCCTTAAAGGCATTACAGCAAGGAGTTAAAAGAATTGCCGTTTTGACGGATGCCAACCATCATGAAGCCAGCCCGATTTCAAAATCGGCTGATCTTTTCCGGGGTTTTCACTCGGAACTTGGATTTAATGGTGACTGTGTTATTGGTGACATAAAATTATATTATGAAAACACTAATAAGCTTAATACCAAGTATCAAACAGACACCTTGAGATGGCTCTTTAGTGAAACTAAAGACAGGGTTGTAGATTGGTTGAAAAAAAATCCGTAAGGATAATAACAAAAGGTCTCTCAAATTTTCGAGAGGCCTTTTTTATTTTGAGACATGTGGGTCACTCCGATACTTAGTTCTCTTGGCGGAGATTCTCGTGTTAGAACCTTTTGGTGTTAAGACCTGTAAGGCTTTGGGGATATCTTTCATATTATCATAACGACGCTCTTCGTGCGAACTCAAAAAGTGACAAAAGTGACACTACTTGAGCATATAAAGTTACAGGTAAATGTCACTATTTTAGATACGATTATGCGACGAATCCCTAGTTCTGCATAGACTTAGCAAAAGAGTCTTTCTTTGACATCATTGGTATATGGAAACATATACAACAGCACAGTTTAATCGTCCCATTATTAGCCAAGTAGAGAAAATTAAATATGTATTGTATGCAAGAAAATCAACTGAGTCAGAAGAACGTCAGATTCTTTCAATTGATTCACAGGTTAAGGAGATGTTACAACTTGCTGAACGTGAGGACTTGGAAGTAGTTGAAATCAGAAAAGAATCTCATTCAGCTAAAGAATCAGGACAACGACCAGTATACAAAGAAATACTGGAAGACATACGACGAGGACGATTTAATGGGATATTAACTTGGGCACCAGATCGTCTATCTCGTAATGCAGGCGACCTAGGGAGTGTGGTTGATTTAATGGATCAACAATTACTTTTAGAGATACGAACTTACGGACAACACTTTAAGAACTCACCAAATGAAAAGTTCCTATTAATGATTCTATGTTCTCAAGCAAAACTTGAAAATGATAATAAAAGTGTAAATGTTAAACGAGGATTGAGAACTAGATGTGAAATGGGACTAAGACCAGGGGTAGCACCTACTGGTTATTTAAACCAAAAAATGACAGATAAAAAATGTGAAGTGTTGGTTGATCCAGAAAGAGCATCAACTATCAAAAAAATGTTTGAGAAAGTAGCATATGAACATTGGAGTGGGAGGAAGATATACAACTGGTTGAGGTTTGAGTTAAACTTCAGAACGGCAGTTGGTAAGAAACATCTAAGTTTAGGTAATCTTTATAAAATTTTAGATAATCCATTCTATTATGGGGTATTTGAATATCCCAAAAAATCTGGTAATTGGTATAAAGGAAAGCATGAACCGCTAATTACGAAAGAGTTATTTAATTTAGTCCAAGAGCAAATAAAAAGTAATGTTTTAAGGATCGAAAACAAAGAATTTGCTTTCACCAAAATGATGACCTGCGGACTTTGTGGATCGGGTATATGTGCTGATGAAAAATTTAAGAAATATAAGAACGGAACAATTACAAGATACGTCTATTATGGTTGCACCAAGGCACGAGGCACCGACTGCAAATGTGGCTATACAGAAGAAAAGGATATTCTCAAACAGTTCGAAGAATTAATTGAAAAGATTAATATAAATGAGATTCAGATTAAAGAAAAAATTAAAAAGGATGTTGAGAAATTTACCAACTTACAAAAATTCTTTTTGGGAACTAAAGAAAAAGTTAGTATACCAAGTGTTGACATACGAGGATATGCTAGATATGTATTGAGGGAAGGGAGTGATTTGGAAAAGAGAGAATTATTGGGGTGTTTGAAAAGCAGGATTTGTTTGAGTAAAAAGAAGATTAGTTTTAAAAACTGTTAGATTTTAATTTAGGGTTTAATTCCTTCTTTGAAGTTTTTATTTTTTCTATTTCGCTGTGAAAAATATCAGATAGTTTTTTATTCCAATTTGAAATTAGATTAAGTTCTTCATCTTTATATTCAGATAAATTATTAGGTAATTTATCTACAAAAATATTTCTTACTAATTCTAGGTTATTTGGGTGTTCTGCTATCATTTTGACTATAATTTTTCTCCTATCTTTGCTATCTGCTTCACGTTTTACAAAACCTATTTTTTCTAATCTGTCTATGACAGCTGTAATTGCACCAGTTGTAAGTCCTGTGATCTTGGCTAATTCACCAGCTGTTGCAAATTTAACATCACTCAAAAAATCTAGACATTTTATGTCTGTAGGGTGAATTCCTGTAATTTCAGACATTGTGTGTACAAAAAGGGTAGCGGCACGAATCTCTTTGCGAATTGAGACCATCAAATTACTGACTATTTGTTCACGTGTTTCTAATTTTTGAGATGACATAATTTATTACGGTTGCATTATTGATAGAATTGCTTTATGATTAAGATAGTTTACAATAAGGAAACATGATGTAATCATTAACTTAATGTATCAGTATTATTAAAAAAAGTCCAATTATTTTATTTTATGAGAAAAAAAACTTTATTTATTACCATAGGAGCTATAGTTATTATTAGTATTATAGGTTTTATTATTTGGAAGAATAATAATATTCCATCTGAATTAATTTCAGTTAAAAGAGGTACTTTGGTACAAGATGTTTCTGCTACTGGGAAAGTTGAATTTCCTACTAAAATAGACTTACATTTTAAAAATAGTGGTAAATTGGTATCAATTAATACGGGAATAGGAAAAAAAGTTTTAGCTGGTCAGATTCTTGCTAAACAAGATACTTCGGAGCTTGATGCCCAAGTTTCAGAGATGAAAGCAGGTATTGAATTGCAACAAGCAAAACTAGATCAACTTTTAAGTGGAGCATCTGATGAAGAAGTTTCACTTTCTCAAATTATACTTGAGCAGACAAAAAATACACAAGAAACATTAATTGATAATGCTTATCAAAATTTATTAAATTCCACCCCCGAAGCTGTTCCTAATGAAGAAGAAGATAATTATATTGCTCCTACAATTAGTGGGACATACAATCTAGGTAAAGAGGGTAAAATAATAATAGAAACATATAGTAGTTCAGGTGGAACAAGTTATAGATTATCGGGATTAACATCTGGAACAGGACTAGCAAATACTATTACTCCACAGCCACTTGGAAATTCTGGTCTATATATTAAATTTCCATCAGACCAGAATACTATGTCAACCGATTGGGTTATTGAAATTCCAAATAAAAAAGCCCCTGATTATTTGTTAAATTATAATAATTACCAAGCAACAATTACTCAGGCAAAATCTGCCATTGATCAACGTACTGCAGAATTAGCATTAAAAAAAGCCCCTGCAAGGTCTTCAGATATTGCTGTATACCAAGCACAGGTTAATCAAGCTAAGGCCTTACTTCAAAAAATTCAATCACAAAGAAATGAATTAATTATTTCAGCTCCATCATCTGGGTTAATAACTAAAATTAATGGTGAGATTGGAGAAATTATAAATCCAGATAAGCCAGTTGTATCATTTGTTGCTGAAAATGTTCTTCAAATTAAATTAAATATTATAGAGGATAAAATTATCAACATTAAGGTTGGACAAGAAGCAGAAATTACATTTGATGCAATTGAGAATCAAAAATTTAGTGGAAAAATAGTTTCTATTGATCCAGCTGAGACTGAAATTCAGGGTGCGGTCTATTACGAGACAACAATCATATTTGATAAAGTTGATGAACATATTAAATCTGGAATGACAGCTAATGTTTTAATTAAAACAGATGTTAAAGAGAATGCACTATTTATTCCCGTAAGTGCAATACGAATTAAAGATAATAAAAAATATGTGCAGATTTTAGAAAATAAAAAAACAATCAACAGAGATGTGATTACTGGAATTAAAAATTCAGCAGGTATGATAGAAATCATATCAGGTCTCGAAGAGGGAGAACAGGTAATGGTTTCTACACAAAGTAAAAAATAGATATGAATAGTAATGATTTAAAAACAGCATTCTTTATTGCATATAAAACTATAACAAAAGGGCATAAATCTACAATTGCACTTATTATTTTTATTTTATCACTTTCCTTTTTTAACCTAATGTTTGTTTCGGGTTTTCTTTATGGTTTTTCTGATGGAGTAATGAAATCAATGATAGATAATTCAACCGCACATATTATTGTTATGCCACAAGAAGAACCAACCATTAAACCTTTTGTTTTTGATCAAGATAGAGTACGTGCTGAAATCGAAACAATTCCTGGAGTTGTTGGGACAACAAGACACTATCAACTTGGGGGTACTTTATCTTATGATAAAGAAAAAGATGGTAATTTTAAATATACTTCCGCTCAAATAATTGGAGTAACTCAATCTGAGGAAAAGAATATCTTAACTATAAATAAATATATGGTATCTGGGGAATTCCCAGATAATTTGAAAGATGATGAAATAGTTTTAGGGGCGAATTTATCAGGTGGTTTTGGAACAAAACAAACCAAAGACCTAGGGGGTGCAACCGTTGGAAGTAAAGTACAAATAAATTATTCAAATGGAATTACTAGAACTTATACAATAGTAGGAATATTTAAACTTTCTATGGTTGGGTCTGTTGCTAGCTCTGCTTTTATCTCAACTTCTGAAGCAGAAAGTTTACTGTCTACTTACAATAGTGCTTCAGAAATTATGGTAAAAGTTGATTTAGAGAAAAATACACTTGATGAATATACTAATAAAATAAAAGAGATAATACCAAACCTTAAACTTGAACAATATACATCCAGATTATCAACTGTAGGAATCCTTGTTACAGCTTTTAATCTCATAGCTGTTATAGTAAGCGTTATTAGTATTATTGTTTCAGCTATAACTATATTTGTTATGATATACGTTAATGCTGTTAGTAAACGTAGACAGATTGGTATTTTAAAAGCAATTGGAATAAAAGAAAGTATTATTGAGGTATCATATATTATTCAATCAATATTCTATTCTATATTAGGTATTATTGGGGGATTAATAGTAATATTTTTTATAGTTATTCCTATAATGGCAGTTAAACCTATTAATATGCCATTTGGGAATGCAGTTTTAGTTTACACATCCTTGGGGATTATTATAAATATTAGTAGTCTTATTATTGCTGGAATTTTAGCTGGATATATTCCTGCTAAAATAGTAGCAAAAGAAGACATTCTTAAATCAATTTGGGGCTAATTAAAATATTATGATTAAAGTAGAAAATCTTATAAAAACATATCCAGGAGAAGTTCCAACGTTAGCATTAAAGGGTGTGTCCCTTGAAATTACTGAAGGAGAATTTGTGGCACTCATGGGAAGAAGTGGATCTGGAAAATCGACATTATTACATCAATTAGGATTGCTTGATATGCCAACAAGTGGTAGTGTTGTAATTAATAAATTTAATGTTCTAATTTTGTCGGATTCCGAAAGAACGAGATTTAGACTTCAGCATTTAGGTTATGTCTTTCAAGAATATGCCTTAATTGCTGAGTTTACAGCACTTGAAAATGTTTCTTTTCCAGCTATGGCTTTTGGTGATGATAGTGCAAAGGAAAGAGCAGAACATCTTTTAGATTTAGTTGGATTGAAAGATAGAATGAATCATTACCCAAATGAGATGTCTGGGGGAGAACAACAAAGAGTAGCTATTGCCCGATCTTTAATTAATAATCCCAAAGTTCTTTTTGCTGATGAACCTACAGCCAATCTTGATACTGTTTCTTCGGAAGTTGTTTTCAAATTATTTCAAAAACTTAACAAAGAATTAAAACAAACTATTCTTGTTGTGACTCATGAACCAGAAGATAAAAAATATGTAGATCGGGTTATCTGGCTTAAGGATGGATTGATTAAGAACGAGGAGTAGATACATACTAAGAAACATCCTAGTCAGGATGTTTCTTAGTATGTATCTCGTGCTATCACGACTCTGCGGAGGCGGTGAGATTCGAACTCACGGTACCTTTCAGCACGACAGTTTTCAAGACTGTTGATTTAAACCACTCATCCACGCCTCCGTATATTTGCGTTGAGCTGTGGTTACTGTAGCAAAAAATGGTAAAAAAAACAAGAGGGCGGGGATTGCGGAGCAATCCCCGCCCTCTTGTAATGTATTCCACGAAAAAATACTTTTATGCTATAGTCAGAACATGAAATACATGGGCATTGATTATGGATTAAAACGAATCGGGATTGCAATTTCTGATGATGGAGGAACGATTGCGTTTCCAAAAAAAGTTCTCGAAAACACAGAAAAACTCTTTCCAGAAATTTTGGATATTATCCAGCAAGAATCAGTTCGAGAAATTGTGGTTGGAAAATCACTTGATCAAGTAGGGAATCGTAATGCAGTGATGGATGATATTGATGTGTTTATCGAAGAGCTTCAAAAGCTTTCTGGAATTATAGTACAGTTGGAGGATGAGCGATTTACTTCACACTTCTTGAAAAGTTTTGATTTTACGAAAAGTATTGAAAAGCCAGTTACACGAGAACGCAAAGTAAAACAAAAAGATACGGCAATTGATGCTCAAGCCGCAGCAAGTATTTTGCAACGGTTTTTGGATAAAAAAAATTAAGACATTGTCATTTATATTATTTTTTGCTATATGAACACTATGGAATACATTACTTATGAAGATTTTAAAAAATTAGATATGCGTGTGGGAACGATTCGACATGTTGAACCAGTAGAAGGTACTGACAAGCTTTTGAAGTTTCTGATTGAATTTACGCCTGATATTAAAACCCATGATTTTGAATTATCTGATGGAACAATGGTTCCTGTGCGACAAATTGTTTCTGGTATTCGAGAATACTATCCCGAATATGAAAACCTTGTTGGGAAACAAGTGTTATATGTAGTGAACTTGGAACCAAGAACTATTCGTGGAGTCGAGAGTTATGGAATGCTTATGGCGGTTGGTGACGACATGCCAATATTTATGTCTCCAGAACAAACAGTCAGCGCAGGAAGTAAGATTCGGTAAACACAGATCATTAAATTATACTAATTTAGTTAAAAATAAAAAAATACACACCATTGTGTATTTTTTTATTGAACTTGCTATCATTCGATGATATAATTAATACATGTCTTTTCTTCATCCTATAAAAGAATCTGTCGCGTGTATGTTCGATGGTCAGATGATTCGCTTTTTTCATGTTTCAAAAAAGGGAACAAATGTTACACTCAAGAATTTTTTTAGTGAAACTATTCCAGAATTACTTGATGTTCAACAATCATCACAGTCTCGGATTAGTGTTGTTGAGCGATTAACAAGAATAAGAAAAAAATATAAATTTTCAAAAATCCATCTTGTTATTCCAGATCAATATATTACTGTTTTTCATACAGTTATGCCTCACGATATTTTTTGGAATGATCAAGATAATAACAAGAAAATTACCTTACAGAGTTCTATTGAAAATTATTTGAAAAAATTACTTATTAGTCATGAGAATTTTCTTGCAACAGATACTATTGCAGATTATGAAGTGATTCAAGAAACAAGTGAAGGTTATCATCTCCATGTTTCTATTGCCCGATCGGAACAATTCGCATTTATGCCGAAAATTCTCCAGAGTGCAGGATTTGTTATAGGACATGTTGATATTGCAAGTTTTTCTATTCATCGATTTGCTCGATATATGCAACAAGGTGCATTGTATGGAACTATTGCAATGGGTGATACTTCAACACAAATAAGTATTATACGATCTGGAAAAGTAGTAGCTTCAATACAATGCGGTGTTGGAAGTCGAGATTTAATTCAAGTTATTCAAAATACATTAAAAATTACTCAATCAGAATCAGAGCAAATTATTCAACATTATGGAATTCTTGCTACTCATCCTGATAAGTATGTTTTGTCAGCATTGTATAAAACACTTGATCCTATTGTAGACGGTTTACGGCAATCTCTCATGTATTGTTCTGGAACTTTGTATAACCATATGTTTTATCAAGGAATTCCAGAACAGTGGTATATTTATGGTATTGGTTCATTTATTCCAGGGATTGCTCAATATTTAGGAATTAAAATTAATGCTCAAGTGCATCTAATTGATATTATTCCTACAGAACTAATGGACGAAGAAATTATTTTACAAATTCCAGCAAGTCAGCTTCCGTTGTATCTTCCTGTAATGAGCACAGCACTTAATTATTTGCTTGAATAAAAAAACAAACCACATACTGCGTGGTTTGTTTTTTATGTGCGGAATAAGGGACTCGGTCACAAGTCTCAAAAAATATACTCCGTTATTTTTTGGCTCGCGACCCCGACTCGGCGACACAATGCTTCATAATATTCAGCATTGCGTAAACCGCCTCCGTCTTTCTCATCCCATCTTCTGCTACAAAATGAAAAGTCCACACGCGTTGCGTGCAGACTTAACATTTTGTGCGGAATAAGGGACTCGAACCCCTGACCTTCTCAGTGTAAATGAGTTGCTCTACCAACTGAGCTAATTCCGCAGATATTTGGTATGTGAATTATTTTTTCAGTGTAAATGGTTCGTATGTACCCGTACATAACTCACCTCTACCAACTGTAATTCGCAATTGGTATAATAGGTATATTACTCAATTTTTTAAAAAATGCAAGCAACAAAAAACACCTTATAAATTAACTTGTAAGGTGTATAAAATCCAACTCCTCCTGATCTATTAAAAGGGTATTTCTTCCTTTAATTTTTGGACCAAAACTCTCATCATAATTTCCACTTTCTGTGGAATTAGTAGCATCGTTTTCTTGATCAAATAATCCGTAGGTGTGGCAACCTTCATGGTAAATGCTTTGTGATAATTCACAATCACATACATTGCATCCACAAAATTTTCGAAACATTTCCATTTCTTGTCTTTGAATCTTGTTCATCTTGATGTTTTTTAACATAATACTATTTATATTAAAAAAGTCAAGTTTATTCGATACCTATTTCTTTTAATATTTCAGGTTGATCTTTGAAATGTTCCTGTAAGAATTGAGCGTTGATATAATCAAGGTTTTTAAAATTTTTTGTTTCGTCGGCTGATACGGTAAACATTTCAGGAGATTCTGCGTCCATATCTTTTGAATTACTGTATTTTTTACCAGTTGCTTCATCTGTAGTTGCACCGTCTTACTCTCGGTAGTTTTGATCAAAATAAGTAGTTCCGTCCATTTGGTTTTTGGTAAGGTCTTGTGCTCGTTCGTTTTTAGTTGCTCCAAAAGAGTTAAAATTTTCCATAAAGTTATATAATATTAAAATTAATAAATTTAGATACAGGTATTAGTATACCATTAAATGTCCCCTCGCGAGGAATCGAACCTCGATCAAGAGCTTAGAAGTCTCCTGTTCTATCCATTGAACTACAAGGGGATATATGGCGTACTATATCAGTGGATGACAAGGAAATCAAGAGGTGGTATGATGGTGTATATGAACATGAGAAACGAATTGTTCGGATTTGCTCACAATAGAATCAATAAACAAAAGGTGGGAGATAGTAAATTTAATCCAGATATTCTTGATCGAGGGTATGTAGGAAGCATTGAAGATATTCTTCCAAAAAAGTTTGAAGCACAGAAATTTATTGATCAAATCGAATTGTTTTTTAAAACAGGGCGTGATATTAAAACTGATAAAGGAACGGTTCGGTATAATAAAGCACGTATACAAAACTATCTTACGAATATTTTTGTTGGACTTAAGTTCGCACATCCAAATGATATTCAAAATTCTCCAGCATTTATAGAAAGGGCGATTCGTGGAGGTTTTGAAAATAAATCTGAAGAGGTTAAATCTTGGGTTGATGGTGCAAAATCAGAAGCTAATGTCATCATTGATATTTTGTCAAAAAATAAATCTACTCAAAAAACCGGTATTGCAATACCAGAGCAAAATATTGTTGGTGTCAACAATATTTTGGATGCAATGTATGCTATTGATTTTTGTCACGTTACTCCTGATAATGAACTCAGAATCGTGCAAGTAAAAACAATGAACAAGAAAAATAAGTTTTTCAATCATTCGTCACAAGAAGTGAATGAAGTATTTGATAAACAAATGAATTTTTTAACTAAACAAAAAGATCTTATTCCAATATATCTTCACAAGAATGAAATTTCTTTTAACAATGTTATTATTGATACAGAAGAGTTGAGTATCGGAGGACAAGCTGATCAAGAAGGACTCGAAAAAGTAAGACAAATATATGAGCAAGCAAAAGAGGGGTATATTGATTGTTTGTTTAATGTTGAGTATGAATTATTACAACCACTTGAAAATAAGTCTTTAGAAGAAAAATATAAGGAAATTTTTGAGGCTCTACTTAAGCCACAATCGGTAGAATTGGGAGTATCTCCAACAGAATATGCTAATAAAATGACTGTGTTTTATTTTTTGAAATTCTTTCAAGGCGATTTCGATGAATACACACCAGATAGAAAATCAAAAATAGGATCATTTTTTAGCTGGTTGGAGACATTGGTAAAAGAAAGGCAAACAAAAACAATTGATTTGCTTGAAAATGTTTTTGATAAAATAACACTGGTGTATCACATCGAACCAAAACCAGGAGAAGGGCAGGCAAAAGTGATTTCGAGAGCTATTTTTTCTCGAGAAGTTGATAATATTTAATATTAATGTATAGTTAGAAAAATTTACCTTATGAAAAAAAACAAAAAACAAGTACTCGAAGAACATCTAGGGTTAGTATTCATTAACGAAGAAAATCCGGCTCAAAATCTTGAGGGGGGAATCCAGGAAAAAAAAACACTTCCTTTTTCTCAGGCAATGAAAGTTCTGTTAACTGAAACCGAGAAGGGTAGGAATTTAAGGAAGAAGATTTTCACAGGAGAAATAAATTCTGTAGAATTCAGAAAAGAATTAATTAAAATTTCTCAAGAGTATAAACATCTGATACTGGTTTAAATAAGACTAGTTTCATAAAAAACAAAAAGCTGTTTTTGTAGTTAAGACAGCTTTTTCTTTTTCTCAAAAAATGTGCATACTATTCATTATATGAAACTCACCCCTCAAATTCTCCTTGAAACAAATGACTTTTTGGTAATTAATAAGCCAAGCGGTCTTTTGGTGCATCTAGATGGAAAAAAAGATGAATACTCGCTCGTAGATTGGATTTTGAAAAACTATCCAGAAATAAAAGAAATTGGTGAACCGTTAACAATGGAATACAAAGGAGAAATAAAAACAATATATCGTCCAGGAATCGTGCATCGACTTGATCGAGAAACGTCCGGAGTTATGGTGGTTGCAAAAAATCAGGAAATGTATGAACATTTAAAACAGCAATTTCAAAATCATACTATTAAAAAGCAATATATTGCATTTGTGCAAGGTTGGGTTGATGATCGAGGAATTATTAATGAGTCAATTGGGCGGAATGGGAATGATATTCGTAAATGGGCAACAGGACGACATACACGAGGTATCAAACGTGACGCGATAACGTGGTATATAATGCAGAAAAAATTTTTGGATAGTGAACAAAATAAATTCTCATTGGTGCAATTGTTTCCAGAAACAGGAAGGACGCATCAACTGCGTGTTCATATGAAAACAATACAACACGCTATTGTTGGTGATGGATTATATGCTCCAAGTACAATTGGAAATCTTGGTTTTCATCGAGTAGCGCTCCATGCAGAGAAATTAATTTTTATGGACTTAAATAACGTAGAACAAGTAGTGAGTGCTCCAGTTCCGGAAGATTTTAGGAAGATTCTTGACAAATTAGGTGTGTAATATAGAATAAATAAAAAACATTATGAAAATACAAGGCGTTTTAATTGATTTTACAAAGAAAGTACAAGAGCTTTCAGGCGAGCAAGTAAAAGGATTTATCGAGTTTATTATCGAGAAAACTCCATCTCTATATATGGAGTTTCTTGAAAAGAAAACAATCAAAGCCGATCCATATAACTTAGAGGATATGGATTAGGAAAATTAAAAGAATCTTTGTATAAAAAGGTTCTTTTTTCTTGAAACTTGATTATTTTTTTGTTCTGTGCTAGTGTCAAGGAGTTATTATTTAATTAGAACAGTCATGAATACCGTTATCACTAATACACAATTCATTCCTGCAGCCCTTGCAGTTCGCAAGGAGTTAGGTATCCGAGTAGGAGATACCGTACGCGTCCATGTAAAAATTGTCGAAAAAGGTAAGACTCGAACACAGATGTTTGAAGGTCTTGTTATCGCTCGAAAACATGGAACTGAAGCAGGTGCGACATTCACCGTTCGCAAAATTTCTCACGGTGTAGGTGTAGAGCGAATTTTTCCACTCTTTACTCCAAGTATCGAAAAAATAGAAATTATTCGTCGAGCACGAGTTCGTCGAGCAAAACTCTACTTTATCCGAGATCAAGTTTCACGAGCAATTCGTCGTAAAATGCGTAATTTCAAAGATTTCTTTGCATCATCGAATGATTTGGTAGTACCAGCAGATGAAATGATTGACGAAGTAGTAGAAGATACTCCAGTAGTTATCGAAACAGAATCTACTGAAACAGCTTCTCCAGAAACTGAATCAAAAGACTAACATCCAGTAGGGTGTTTTTCTTTACAAAAATGCAAAAAAACGTATACTCTGAATTATCTGAAATAGATATCAGAGGTTTGCGCGAGTGTTGAAACTGGTAGACAAGCTACCTTGAGGTGGTAGTGGCTTCACGGCCGTGGAGGTTCAAGTCCTCTCTCGCGCACAAATAAAAACAGTGTCTTGAGATACTGTTTTTTTTTGCTATACTGCAAAATATTCTATGGCATTTAATCATTATGCAAAAATGAAACAGATTGTGAGCAGGTTACCACAAGGTTGGTATGTAAAGCGAATCAATAAACCGACAACCGCACAGAATTTTAAAGGTGAAACGATTCATTATACGCATTATTATCGTATCTATACAGCTGATCATCAACAGGTAAAATTCTGTAAATTTCAGCAATTGGATCGATTTTTGAATACAATGAATTTTTCGGTAAAAGATATAAAAATAAAAACTGAGTAAAACTCAGTTTTTATTGATTTTCAAAATCTTTCTTTTCAAGTTCTGACCCAAAGAGAAAAACTTGTAATGCTGGTCCAACGATAGAGATAAGTAGTGCAAAGAGTGCAAGTCCTGCAAGCATAGTAATAACTGCTATAATTTTTCCACCCAAAGTAATAGGAACAATATCACCGTAACCAACAGTGGTAATAGTGGACATTGCCCACCACATTCCATCAGGAATGGTTTTAAAAAAAGTATTCGGAGTATCTTTTTCAAAGAGATAGATAAAAGATGCGGAAAATGTCACAATATTAAAAAGTGCAAAGAAAAATATTTCAAGATTAATAAAAGGGAGGAGTTTTTTTGATTTTTCTACACGATTATTTACACCTCTTTCCCCAAAAAAGCTTACTAATCGAATAACACGAAGAAGTCGTAATATTCGTACGAGTCGAACAATACGAAGGAGTTTTACAACTGGTGAAGTGTTCGGTATTCCAAAGAGTATGAAGCTTGGAATAATAGCGATAAAATCAATAATACCAACACTACTGAAAATATATTCTAGAGGTTTTTTTTGCGGTACTGATTCGTAAAATATACTCAATAGTAAATATAATAACAATAATAATATCGGTACACCAGAATAATCGTTTATATTTTTCTGCGATTTCAGGGACTGATTCAAGTGTGACAAAAATTGTTGAGATTAAAATAATCAATGCAAGTATATCGTGAAATATTTTAAATTGTATTGAGCTGGGATCTTGAAATATTTTTGTTATAAATTTCCACATAGATTATTAGTATAACTTTTTTCGTAAAAAATAAAAAGATTTTGGAAATAGTAAAAAAACAGCTATACTTTAATCATATGAATTTTTTGAATAAACAACTACAACCTGAAACCATAGAAGTTATTTCTCTGTACGAACAACTTTTGTCTGGTGAAAATGGGTTAACTCAAGTTGAGGCAAAAAAACGACTTGATCAATATGGAAAAAATGTACTCTATCAAAAAAAGAAAATCAGTGGACTCTCTATCTTTTTAGAACAATTTAAAAGTCCGCTCCTTTTTGTTTTGATTGTTGCTATGATTTTAACGGCAGTGCTCCGTGAATGGATTGATTTTTCGGTTGTAGGTCTGGCAGTAGTGGTAAATGTAGTACTTGGTTTTTATCAAGAATATCATTCAGAACAAACACTTGAAAAGTTAACGGATTATATCAAGGAGACAACTCGAGTAATTCGTGGAGGACAAGAAATGGAAATCGATTCAGCAGATTTGGTAATTGGAGATGTGATCGTTGTTTCCTACGGATCACGCATTCCTGCTGATGCACGAATCTTGAAACAGTACGGATTAAAAGTAGATGAATCAATCTTGACCGGAGAATCAGTTCCAGTGGAGAAAGATGAATCGATTATTCCAACCGCACAAACATTGTTAGCTGATCAAGACAACATGGTGTTTGCAGGAACACTGGTTGCCGAGGGAACGGCTCGTGCCATTGTAGTTCGAACTGGATTTGATACAGAACTTGGAAAAGTTGCGTCGTTGATGCTAGAAACCAAACAGCAAGCAACACCTTTGCAAAAAACACTTTCAAATATTGCATGGATTATTTTTGCCATTGCTCTTGTAGTTGTGATTGGAATTTTTATTTTAGGGACTTATCGAGGTGAATCGGTGATTGACATGTTGACACTGGCTATTGCAGTTGCGGTAGGAACCGTTCCAGAGTCACTTCCTATTGCGCTCACGGTGATTCTTGCGATTGGTGCAGAACGAATTGCAAAACAAAATGGGGTGATTCGAAAATTATCAGCAGCAGAAACATTAGGTTCAACAACCATTATTTTAACTGATAAAACAGGGACACTTACTCAGGCAGATATGAAAATGGTTTCAGTGATTCCTCTTGGAAAAACTATTACAGAACAAGGAATAATTCTCCCATCAGAACTTGGTACAATAAATGATGATCAGCAAGAAATAATTACCCAAGCTTTATCATGTCTTGATATTGGAGTTTCTTATGATAAAACAGGTGCTCCGCAAGTTACTGGAAAATCAATGGAGGCAAATATTTTTACGACCGCGCATAATTTAGGTCTTGCGGTTGATGGTGTGGTGCATAAAAAAAATAACGCATTGATTCCATTTAATTCAACGAACAAGTTTTCTGTTTGGGAAATGGATCAAGAAATCACCATTATGGGTGCGCCAGATATCTTGATCAAGCGTTCTCGATTATTGGATACAGAGCGAGAACAATTACTATCAATGATCTATAAATTAAGTTCTCAAGGTGGACGCGTTATCGGTATTGCAAAGTTTTCAAAAATAAAAGAAAATAAACTGCTTGCAAAAAAATCAGTACAATCTGATGATGTGATCGGAATATCACTTCTTGGATTTCTGGTATTTAAAGATCCAGTACGACCCGATGTACCAGCGGTAATTAAAGAGATTGAATCACTTGGAACGCATATGGTAATGATGACAGGGGACTTGGCTGGGACAGCTCGTGCGGTTGCAGCAGAAATTGGTTGGAATGTTTCTGATAATCAAATTATGACCGGAGAAACATTAACGGCAATACCAGATGAAATTTTGATTGATAAATTAAGTACCATTAAAATTTTTGCTCGAGTAACACCAGAAGACAAATTGCGTATTGGGAGATTATTGCAGAAAAAAGGTGAGGTGGTTGCCATGACTGGAGACGGAGTAAATGATGCACCGTCATTAAAAGCGATGAATATTGGAATTGCCCTCGGTTCAGGGACTGATGTGGCAAAAAGTGCTGCAGATATTGTGCTTCTGGATGATGCATTTTCAACTATTGTGACTGCAATCAAGGAAGGTCGCCGTATTATTGCAAATATCAGAAAAGTCTTTGTATATGTGATGTCTAATGCGTTTGACGAGGTTATTTTGATTGTAGGGGCGCTTATCTTGGCAATTCCACTCCCATTGACCGCACTCCAGATTATTTGGGTAAACTTGTTCACAGGAAGTCTCCCAGCATTATCATATGCATTTGATGATGATTATGATGGAAAAAGTACTCACTCAAAACAATTACGAACCTTATTGAATACCGAGGTAAAAGCTTTGGCGCTCGGCGTAGGACTTATTACTTCAATTGTTCTTTTGATTTTCTATGTATATCTTTTGAAAACAGGAATGGAAACCAATTTGGCGCGATCTATTTTATTTGTATGTTTTGCATCATACATTTTAGTAGTTTCGTATTCATTCAGAAGTTTGCGAAAACCAATTTGGAATTATCCAGTATTTGCAAACAAGCAATTAAATATCAGTATATTGATCGCGTTTGGTATTTTAATTGCGACCATGACAATTCCATTTTTACGAAACTTGTTTGATATGGTGACAATTCCATTTTCATATTGGTGGATATTTGTTGTTTGGTTGGTAGGTAATACGCTATTGGTTGAGCTGATTAAATATTTGTTTAAGGATCGATAATAAAAAAACCGCATCCTGCCCCGCAAAGGCGTGGGATGCGGTTTTTTTATTAAAACAAATCAAATTTTTCTCGTAACTCTCGAGGAATGTAAAAATCCTTAGATATTCGTTTGCGGAGTTTTTTGGCTTTTTCGAAATCTTTCTCTATGGTCATTTTTATATTTCCCTGATTTTTTACCATCTTTACAAGTTTACTAACAAGTAAGGGTTCTTGATTTATTTCTTTGTAAACACTGTCCATTTCTTTTGCAAGCCTTAAAGATATTCGAATAGTAATAATATAATCTTTATATATTGTAATATGATCTCTCCTATTAAAAGAAGTATTTTCATCACAGTGAATTTTCTGATAGATATCAGTAGTTGATTTTTTAAAACTTAAATCATGTGCAGTTTCTCCTCCGATGAGAAAAAACCGAGATATTTCATTTTCTAAAAAGAAAGAATAGTATTCCTCCTCACTCTCTTGAATATTTGGCAATAGTATCCAAAAATTATGTGGACAGAAATCAAAAATCGGAAAATTATCTACTTCTTTTCTAATTTCGTTCAAGGTGTGTTTCCAAAAAATGTCTACCTGACTTATTGTTTTAAATGAATAGGTAACTGTTTCTTTTTCTAATAGATTGAAATGATATTCGTTTTTTGATAAAAGCTTGGTCAGTTTATCTTTCCAAATATTATTGATCGAATAACTTTTTTTATGTTTTACAATAATTTTTTCAGAGAGTAATTCACGTAATGATTTATAGATTCCTTGAATAGTAACTTGTTTATGTTCATTTTCCAAAAAAGACTGTATTTTTTCAAAATCACTTACCTTTTCTTTCAAGAGTAATTCTACGATATAGTCATGTATTGTTTTATTTTCTCCCAGAATCATATTAATTAAATATATCATTTTTAAACTAAAAGTTTAACTTAATATATTTTTTGAAATAAAAAACGACAAATGTCAAATATTGATATATACTACGAATATGAAAGATAATTTTGAAACACAATACAATAAAAATGCGACTGAATTCAATGAATTTTATCATGCTCACGAAGCACATCAATCAACTGATAGGTTTTTTGAAACTATTTCGCATATTGATTTAAAAAATATTATCAATAAAAAGGTTCTTGATCTAGGATGTGGAGGAGGTGCTGATGCTGAGTTCTATACAAAGAAAGGATTTAGTTATTACGGAATGGATGCATCACAAGAAATGTGTGAAATTGCAAAACAAAATAATTTAGTAACAGATATAAGAAATGAGACTTTTTCTCAAAAAATTTCTTATAAAGATAATGAATTTGGTTTATTAGTTTCTAAGTATGCAATGCAAACCTCAGAATATATTCAACCGATCTATGATGAGGTATATCGTATTCTTGAAAGTGGTGGATATTTTGTATTTTTAGTTGTTCACCCATTTCGACAATTTATTGAAAAGAAAAAACAAGGAAAAGATTATTTTAAAAAAGAATTTGTAGAATCAATTATTTTTGATGGTAAGATTATTGTAACTGAACCAACACATACATTGTCTGAATATTTAAATAAAGATTTTCTTTTCAAGTTTAGTTTACTTAATATAGAAGAAGGTTCTGATTTCCCTAACTCAGAACAAATTAATGGTGATTTCTATCCAACGTATCTTATTATTACAGCTCAAAAACGATAATAAAAAACCGCATATGCGGTTTTTTATTATCGATTACGAGCTTCCAAAATAGGGAGGCTTGCTTCGGTCGGAACATAGATAACATTGTCGTTGTCTGCAAGTTTATCAATCCAGAGATATTTTAAATAAGCTTCGTTTCCTTTTAATGAGTCAGCAATAATTTTGTTTGCTTCGGCAACTCCGTGTGCACGGATGACCTCGGCTTCGGCTCGAGCTGTTTCTTGTTTAATGAGTGCTTGAGCTTGTAATGTTGCAGATTCATTTTTTGCATTTGCTTCCTCGATCAAGATTTTCTTTTCCCATTCTTGTTGTCGGAGGTTGGCTCGCCCTTTGAGGTCTTGAGAATATACTCGATATTTAGGAACGAGTACTCATAATAAAATAAAACCAATAAAAATAATTCCAGCACCGATAATAAATTTTTTAGTTTCGTTTTGATTCATAATGATAGTATAGCACAAAAATTCAATTTTTCAACCCATCAGTAATTCAGAGTGGTTGTGATATACTCATTTGTATATGCAACAAGTTATTGAAATTATCCAAGTTTGGATTGGGAATTATGGATTTTTAGGGGTTATTGGCGCAGGAATTGTTGAGGAATTAATTTCTCCAATTCCGTCATCAGTAGTACAAGGTTTTGCAGGAATGGTATTATTTTCTGGAAAAGCTTTTTCATTTTCAAACCTTGCATCATTTTTATTTACGGTTCCGCTTGGTTCTGCAATTGGGGTTACGATCGGGTCATTGCCGTATGTGTGGTTGTCTCGAACAATTGGGCTCAAGATTATTGATAAATACGGAAGTAAAATCGGGGTAACGCATCGTGATATGGAAAACCTTACCGAAAAAATGAGTAAAACAAAATGGGACGAATGGTTGTTTATCGGATTACGTGCGTTCCCATTAATTCCTAATGTTGCACTCGCAATTTATGGAGGAATTACTAAAATGCCACTCAGTAAATATATTACCCTTTCAATGATTGGGGTATTTATCCGAGGAAGTATTGTTGGAGGGTTAGGTTGGTTTGCGGGAAATATGCTCACAGATTTTTCTCGAATTACTGATTTGTTAGAGAAATTTGGTTTATTCGGATTGGTGGTGGTAATTGTTGGATTTTTGATTTGGAATAAAAAGAGAAAAGAATGGAAAGTAAAAAACTTATAAAATATGAAATTTTTACAAATAATAAAAAAATATAGTATTCAGTTGATGTTATTTGTTTTACTGCTGGCTCCTTTGCAATTATTTGCACAAGAAGCAGTAATTAATCATCAACAAGGTAACTTTAAAGGTCGTGTAGAGCGAATTATCGGAACAAAAAGTGAGTCATTTCCTAATTCAGATGCACAATTTATGGTGCAAGATGTAGCTGTTCGAATTATTTCTGGAGATCACAAAGGTGAGCTAGTTGAGGTTACGAATGATTTTTCTCCGATGAAGGTCGGAGATACGTTTTGGGGTCAATGGGTCGTGACAAGTGCTGGAGATACTATTTTTGTAGTTTCTGATTTTGAGCGAACTGGATCACTTGTATTATTGTTACTATTATTTGCATTAGCTGTTGTTGTGCTTGGTAAAATGCAAGGCTTACGTTCATTGGGAAGTCTGGGGCTTTCTCTTCTTGCAATTGTTTATATTTTGATTCCATTGCTTTTGAAAGGTTTTTCACCTATTCCTGTTACTATTTTTGTTGGAGCATTAGTATTGTTTTGTGCAATATTTATCACCCATGGATTTAATAGAATTTCCGCAATTGCTTTCGGAGGAACAATTACAGCAGTTGCCATAACAAGTATTTTTGCAAGTTTTGTTACCAAGCTAACTCACATGACTGGATTTTCGAGTCATGAATCAGTATATCTCAATTTTAATACTGGAGGAGAGTTAGATTTTGTTGGAATTTTTCTCGCAAGTATTATTATAGGAATGTTGGGAGTTTTAGATGATATTTCAATTACTCAAGTTGCTGTAGTACGAGAATTGTATGCAGTTGCTAAAAATATTTCACGAAAGGAATTGTTTACTCGAGCATTACGAGTAGGTAAGGAGCATGTTTCGGCATTAGTGAACACATTAGTACTTGCATATGTTGGAGTTGCATTGCCGACAATTTTATTTTTTGCAACTGCGAGTTCTTCCGTAGGGCAAATTCTTAATTCAGAAGCATTTGCAGCAGAAATTGTACGAACAGTACTTGGTTCACTTGGGTTAATCATGACGGTTCCGTTGACCACATGGCTTGCGGTAGTATTTTTACACAAAACAAAAGGACAACCTTTGTCTGAACAAGAAAAAAACCACGTCCATGCACACGGACATGGTCACAATCATCATTAAAATAATAAAAACAATCTTTTGGAAAAGACTGTTTTTATTTACAAAAATAGATTTTTAGTGTATAGTAAAGAAAATTGAATAACAATGAAAAAATTAATTTTTTCCATTTGTATGGTTCTAGGAATCATACAAATGGCGGATGCTCAGCGATTTGGACATTCGAATTATGTTACTGGTTGGAACAATAATATTCCACTAGGTTATGGGAATGCAGACTTGTATATTCCGAACGGGTACCACTATTACGGACTGCAAAATGTAAATGGTAATTATTTTGCCAGGTTTCAGCATAATGGGCAATATTATCAGCAGCCAGTTCAATGGCAACAATCCAACGGATTAAGGGTTGCAACAGTGGTGCTCAATGTGCTCGGATCAACACTCCTTAATGTAAGTAATGGTTTACAATGGGGAAACAGTTGGAATAATAATTTTTATTCCCAACCACAACCTTACTTCTACAATGTTTCACCGCCCATTTACTATCAAAATAGGAGATTGCGGAGATAAAAAATAAAAGCTTTCTTGTTTTTATATATTCAAGAAGGCTTTTTTATTTTCTTTTTTCTGCTATGATATGGGGTATGAAAAAACCAATGGTACATGTAAAAAAATCAAAAACAGGAATGGGATTATTTGCAGGACAAGATATTCCAAAAGATACAAAAATTATTGAATATATCGGTGAAAAAATTACCGATGCAGAAGCACAAAAACGTGGAGGACAATATTTATTTGAAATAAATAGCAAGTGGACGATTGATGGTTCGCCTCGGTATAACAAAGCTCGTTATATTAACCATCAGTGTGATCAAGGAAATTGTGATGCGTTAAATGTGCGTGATCATATTTTTATTTATGCTTTTCAAGATATCAAAGAAGGTGAAGAGTTAACGTATAATTACGGAGAAGAATTTTTTGAAGAACATATTAAACCAAAAGGATGCAAGTGTCGTAATTGTCACAAGGAATAGTACACTTCTTGCTTTTCTGTTATTTTCTGGTATACTAATCATATTATGAATTCAGTTGTTACTTTTTTTAAAGGTGTGATGAGTGAGGCAAAAAAAACTACATGGTTATCTCCAATTGAGACATTGGGACATACGCTTATTGTAGTTACTATTTCTCTTGTTATTGGGTTTTACCTTGGATTTTTTGATGGAATCTTTGGAAATATTCTTGAAGCAATTATTGCTCGGTAATTTTTATTCGTTTATTATCTTTTATTTTTTCTATGTCACGACAAGAAATGCAACAAGGGCGAAATTGGTACGCCATTCATACCTATGCAGGATATGAAAACGCAGTAATGCGTAACTTGAAACAGCGAGCAGAATCACTTGGTGTGACTGATAAAATTTTCAACGTAGTTGTTCCTACAGAAAAGGTGGTAAAAATCAAAGGAACAAAAAAGGTTGAAGTCGAAGAGCGTATTTACCCTGGATATGTTTTGGTGGATATGATTGTAGATGATGACTCGTGGTATATTGTTCGAAATACACCTCGAGTAACAGGATTCGTAGGTGCTGGAACAACTCCAGTACCTGTTGCTCAAGAAGAAATTGATTTCTTGTTTTCTCGAATGGAAGGTGCAGAAAAGGCAAAACATACCATTCTTGTTGCAGAAGGAGAAGTGGTAACTATTACTGACGGACCATTCAAGGATATGGAAGGTAGTGTCTCAGAGGTTGATCATGAACGAGGAAAAGTAAAAGTAATGGTAAACATGTTTGGACGAGAAACTCCAGTAGAGCTTGATTTTGTGCAAGTAAAGAAAATATAAAGAAAATGACCATAAAAGGTCTTTTTTCTTTACAAAATATGAAAAATCAGTATGATAGGAATTGTTACGCTTAAACATTATACAGAATGCTTCATCTGTAGATATAGTAAGTAATTTAAAAAAACTATGGCTAAAAAAATAACAAAACAGCTGAAACTTCAAGTAGTTGGAGGGAAGGCAACTCCGGCACCTCCACTTGGACCAGTACTTGGACAAACAGGAATTAATATTGGCGAATTCGTAAACCAGTTCAACACTGCTACTCGTGAACAAATGGGAGAAATGGTAAATGTTGCGATGACTATTTTTGATGATCGAAGTTTTGAATTCATTATTAAAACTCCGCCAGTTTCTGCAATGTTGAAAAAATATGCAGGAGTTGCAAAAGGTTCTGGAACTAATGCAAAGAAAAAAGCTGGAAAAATCACCGATGCGCAATTAACTGAAATTGCAACGATCAAAATGCCTGACTTGAACGCAAATAATGTTGAAGCTGCAAAGAAAATTATTGCAGGTTCGGCTCGCTCAATGGGAATTGAAATCAAAGATTAATCTCTTGGTTATATAAAAAAGCGACTCCATAAGGGGTCGCTTTTGATTTAAAAAACTTTTTTATTTTTTCTGAATTCTTTTTCTGGAACCACTTCATAATCTATAAAGTGGAACAAAAATCCCTTCTCGCTTTCTTTTCTTTCGAGATATTTTCCTACGATGTTTTCTGGTAGAGAAACGAACACATCAGCTGGACGACTATTCATGACTAATGTTACATGAATAGTATCACATAATTCCCATGCTTGATTGTAAATTTCAGCACCACCAATAATAGCAATATCTTTGTCTTGATAAGCTTTTGCATAAGCAATAGCTTTTTCAATCGAGTTAAAACACATAACTCCGCTCGGAAGTGTGTCTTGGTAGTTCAATTGTCGAGAAACAACAATATTGATTCGATCGGGAAGTGGTTTGAATTCTTTAGGAAGTGATTCCCAGGTTTTTCTTCCCATGATAACAATTTTTCCAATTGTTAATTTTTTAAACCGTTGCATGTCTCCAACGATTTCTTGGGACGAATAGAGGAGTTTGTTTTTAATTCCAATTCCACCGTCATTTTGCATGCAAAGTACTGCACAAATTCTTTGTTTTTCCATAATATTTTTTCTTTTACAATACTTATTTTAATAGTTTTGTCAATTTGACACTTTTTTAATAAAAAGTATTATGAGCGTAAATTGTGAACCTTAAAAACTTAAACTTATGATTTTATCTGATATTCAAATTCTACAAGAAATAGAAAAAGGAACTATTTTAATAGAACCTTATGATAGAAAATATCTCGGTACAAATTCTTATGATGTGCATCTTTCAAAATATTTGGCAGTTTATGAAGACGAAACTTTAGATGCAAAAAAACACAACAAAATAAAAGAAATCATTATTCCAGAAGAAGGTTTTATATTGCAACCAGGCACACTTTATTTAGGTTCTACATTAGAATATACAGAAACACATGCACATGTTCCTTTTTTAGAAGGCAAATCAAGTATGGGACGTTTAGGAATAGACATTCATGCCACAGCAGGAAAAGGCGATGTAGGTTTTTGTAACCATTGGACATTAGAAATTTCTTGCGTTATGCCTGTGCGTATTTATGCAGAAATGCCTGTTGGTCAGTTAATTTATTTTTGTGTGCAAGGCGACATTGAAAATATGTACAACAAAAAAGCAAATGCAAAATACAGCCAACGTACACCAAAACCAATGGAAAGTATGATGTGGAAGAATTTTTTAAAGTAATTATATCCCGTAATGCATGATGCAAAGCGGGATTTTTCTTGACTTTTTCTATAAAAAATGTATTGTGAATATAAATTTGTAAACTTAAAAATTATGAAACAGTATTTAGAAGCTGCTCGAAAAATTCTTGAACAAGGATATGTTACGGGCGACAGAACAGGGGTTGGTACAATTGCTTTACCGGGCTATGCATACCAATGTGAAATGATTATGGATGATCAAGGGATTGTTCATAACTATCCATTACTTACTACAAAAAAAGTTTTCCTGAGAGGGACTTTTGAAGAGTTGATGTGGAAATTGAGAGGTGAAACAAACATTCGTTCTTTGGTTGAGAAGGGTGTTCGCATTTGGAATGAGTGGCCATTAAAAAAGTGGTTAAAAGAAACAGGTCAATGGGATACTTTCAAGCATTTTGTTGATGATGAAAAATCAGATTACACTGATGAGTGGAAATTAAAAATGCAAGAGTTTGAAAAACTGATTCTTGGTGATGATGGTTTTGCAGAACAGTGGGGTGAGCTCGGAGAAACTTATGGGCATAATTTCCGTAAATTTGGGAGAGTTGTTCACAAAGGTAAAATAGTTCGACCAGGAATTGATCAGCTCATGGTTACAATTGATAAAATTCATAACAATCCCGAAGATAGGAGAAATATTATTTCTCTTTGGGATCCATATGCAAATCAAAACTCGCTACTTCCGCCATGCCCTTGTTTTTATCAAGTGTTTGCAAATCAGAAGGAGTATTTACATATGAATTTGTACCAACGGAGTTGTGACACCTTTTTAGGTGTTCCATTCAACACTTCACAGGATTCTCTATTTTTGATTTTACTTGCCAAGGTTACCGGTAGAAAACCTAAAATCTTCAATCATTTTTTTGGAGATATGCATTTTTATCAAAATCATCTCAAGCAAATTCGATCACAACTCGAACGTGAACCATTTCCACTACCGTCAATTCGAATTAATCGAGAAACAAGCAATATTCTTGATTTCAAATGGGAAGACATTGAATTGATTGGGTATCAATCGCATCCAGTCATAAAAGCTCCGGTTGCGGTGTAAAAATCTTTTGAATTAATTCAAAAGCCAGGAATCTAGATTCCTGGCTTTTTTCTATGGTTTGTGTATAGTAAAGAAAAAAATAAAATGGTTGTAAAAACAGAAACTCAAACAGAAATTCAATGCGCTGAGCAGATTGCTCGGACTTTGGAATTATTTGTGAAAAAACATCAGGACTACGGTAGTGGTAGTTGGAGAATTTTAAGATCTACATCGATTACTGATCAAATTTTCATTAAAGCAAAAAGAATACGCAGTATTCAAGAATCAGGAAAACAGTTGGTGAGTGATTCGATTGAGTCAGAATTTGTCGGTATTTTAAACTATAGTGTTATGGGATTAATTCAATTAGACGAAAACTCTAAAGAGCTCCCACTAGAATTGACTCAAGAGCAAGTAGTTGATTTGTATAATATTGAAATACAAAAAATCACAGAACTTCGTTCTAGAAAAAATACCGATTACGGCGAAGCTTGGCGAGATTTGAGAATTTCAAGTATGGTAGATTTAATTCTTGCAAAACTTTATCGTATTAGACAAATTGAAAAAAACAAAGGATTGGTTTCAGTTTCTGAAGGTGTTGATGCGGGATATCATGATATTGTAAATTATGCTTTGTTTTCTTTGATTCGTATTTCGGAAGGAGAAGACTCAAGCTTTTAAGCTAGCTTAAAAGCCGAAAATGCGCATGCGCATTTTCGGCTTTTTTTATTACAAATTTATGCTACAGTACCAACATATGAAACTTTTGGTGGAAATGCAAAATATAATCAAGGCAGTACTTGCTGATTTTGGTATTACTGATGGAGTTGTACAGTTTGAACGACCGGCGGATATTATGCATGGAGATTATGCGACCAATGTTGCCATGATGTATGCAAAACAAATCGGTACAAATCCTCGAGATCTTGCAGAAAAAATCGTTACAACCTTACAAGGAAAGAAAATTCCTGAAATTGCTCGCATTGATATTGCTGGCCCTGGATTTATTAATATTACACTCAGTTCAGAATATTTTTATCAATCAATCCAAGAAATTTTTGATAAAAAAGATTGGTATGGAAAAAATGAATTATTGCTAGGGCAGAAAATTTTGATTGAACATTCATCGCCCAACTTGTTCAAACCATTCCATATTGGTCACTTGATGAATAATGCAATTGGTGAATCGCTGGTACGAATTATGAAATCAAGTGGCGCGCAAGTTACCACACTTTCTTTTCCATCTGATATTTCGCTCGGTATTGCAAAAGCATTGTTTGTATTACTTGAGGAACATGGAAATAATTATGAACCAAATGATGTTTCAATATTAGGTGATGCGTACGTTATCGGAACTCGATTGTATGATGAAAATGAATCAATTCATGTGCGAGTAAAAGAAATTGCAGATAATTTGTATGCAGAAAAAAATTCTCCAGAATGGGAATTGTATCAAAAATGTAAAGCACTTAACTTGGCATATTTTGAAAAAATTATCCAAGATTTAGATTCGCATATTGATGCATATATTTATGAAAGTCAGGCGGGAATTATTGGAAAACAATTGGTAGAAAAAAACACTCCACAAGTTTTTACAACAAGTGAAGGTGCGATTGTATATATTCCCGAAGAAGGCAAAAAAAGTTTACATACTGCGGTATTTGTAAATAGTCAGGGAAATCCAACTTATGAAGCAAAGGATCTCGGCTTGATTCAAATGAAATTTGAAAAATATCAGCCTGATCAATCATTGTTTGTTACTGATATTCAGCAAGTTTCTCATTTTGCAGTCGTACTCGATGCGATGCAAAAAATAAATAGTGATTGGAGTAATAAAAGTCAACATATTACGCATGGACGAATGACATTGCGAGGACAAAAAATGTCTTCACGAATGGGAGGTGTTCCACTTGCAGAAGAAATGATTGCGATGGTAACTGATGAAGTAAAAAACAGGTCAACTGATCGAGAGGTTGATGTAAAAACTCAACAATCAATTGCACTTGCTGCGATAAAGTTCAGTATTTTGAAAGCACGACCTGGACAAAATATTGATTTTAATCCAGAAACTTCGTTATCATTTGAAGGTGATTCTGGTCCATATTTGCAATACACCTATGCTCGCATTCAGACACTCCTCGAAAAAGCAAAAGATCAAGCATTGTTTCCAAAATTACACAGCGTTTCATCTGATGAATTACTGGTAAAATTATTGGATCGGTTTCCAGAGATTGTAGTCCAGACAATGCACGAT
>CAZUGR010000005.1:0-38781 GCA_964620145.1 uncultured Candidatus Saccharibacteria bacterium | reverse complement strand
AAATCGGACCAGTTAAACAACTTGGCGGTATGGGAGTATTAGTCTTTACAAAGCCATAATCCAGTTAGTGTATTTTTACAAGAGCTATTCATTTTATGGGTAGCTTTTTTTATTGCATGGTTACAATGGTGTGTAACTTATATAGCCAAAGTAGTGTCACTTTTGTCACTTTTTGTCGCTCAACAAGGGTCGATTTGGTATACTGAAATTATTAAAATGACCTTGTGGGGTAAGGAATTCCACGGTCGCACCACGACTAGGCTCACCAATTTTCATTAATAATATAGTTTTATTTTTAACAAAAAACCGCATATGCGGTTTTTTGTTATTTTGCTTGGAAAATTAACGTGTCTGTATCTGTTGCGAGCTCTAATACATCTCCTGAAATAGTCACATGAGCACCTTCAGAAAGCATTTTCCCAAAGAGTTGTTCAATATCCATGAGTCCTTCTGGTGATTCGCAGAACATCATAGTACTAATCATCATTGGAGCCTTAACAGTATAGTCTTCATAAGTATATTCTCCACCCATCCCATTACAGAATTTTGCTTGTACACTTCCATCTGCAAAAGTTACTGAATAAGTATTTTCTGTTGGAGCAAGTTTTCCGTTGTGGGCAACAATATTGAAAGTTGTTCCTTCCAAGGGTACTGCTGGAATAGTAGTTGGTTGGCTTGTTTTTACAGTAGATCGATTGAGAACTATTTCAATATCACTTGTTGGATTATCATGAGTGATTACTGGTGTGTGATTTGCGTTTACCCAAAGTAAATTTTCTCCTGAAGTAATTTTTGTAGAAAGTGAGTAATTGTTTTGTGGATTGATTTTGTTCGCATCATAATCAAGACTGAAATCAATAGGAACTTGTTTTCCTTGTGTTGGAATTGTCATTTCTGCAATTGTTTCTGCTGATACGTCCATTTTTGAAGTATCTTGGAGCACAATAGTTACCATAGAGTTTTCAGGTAACGCCATACGTTCTCGATAGGTAACTGATCCAGTAAGAGTTGCAAGGTTAGTTGGAATTTCTTTATCTTTTTTGCCAAGTGCAAAAATAGCGATAATTACCAAAATAGCAATTCCAAGAATAATAAGGGTTGTTTTTTTCATAATGTTAATTTTTTCTATATAAAATAACGCTAATAAATAGATACCAATAAAATGGCTTGATAGAATTGTAACATAGAGTAAAAAATAAAACACTATACAAGTGTTTTATTTTGTCGTGAGTGTGATATAGATATCCTCGACTGCTTTTACTGCATCACCTGCAGCGATGTTATTTTGATGATAGAGAATATTCGTACAATCTCCAGCTGCCCAAATTCCAGATTGAGAAGTTTTTTGTGTCCATGGGTCAATAATAATATTTCCATATTCATTCATATCTACCACATCTTTTACATAATCAGTGTTAGGAATCTGTCCGATTTCTACAAATATTCCACCAGCTGGAATATTTGATTCCTCGCCAGTTTGCACATTTTTTACCTTGATTCCTGTTACAAATTTTTCACCGAGGACTTCTACTGGTTCTGTCCAAGTCATAATAGATACATTAGGGAGTGCAGAAACTTTTTCAATCGTGATTTCATCAGCCTTGAATGTATCGCGTCGATGAATAAGGGTAACTTTTGAACAGTATGCAGATAATTGTGCAACTGATTCAAATCCTGCATTTCCACCACCGATTACCACGACTTCTTGTCCACCGAACAATGGTCCGTCACATGATGCACAATATACCACACCTCGATTTTCAAATTGATCAGCTCCAGGAACTTCCAATTTTCTGCGATTACTTCCTGTTGCTACGAGTACTGATTTTGTTTGGAGGGTTTGTTTGTTAGTAGTTACGGCAAATCCGTTTTCAGTTTTTACAACTGATTGTACATATTCCTTGATAATATCGAGGAATTCGCCTTCGTACGCACGCGTATGTTGTTCCAGTGCTTTTGCGAGTTCTGGTCCACCAATTTCAGGAGTTCCGATCCAGTTGTAGATGGTTTCAGAAACAACTGATTGTCCACCAAATTCTGGGGTAATAATTGCTGTTTTTAATTGTTTTCGAGCCGAGTATACCGCTGCAGATGCTCCAGCAGGACCTCCACCGATAATGATTAAGTCGTAAGTCATATGGAGTAGTATAGCATGGAATTAGGATTTTAAATAATTACCACGTTTTTAGAAAAAAATAAAAAGCAGTTTCCATTACGGAACTGCTTTTTATTTTTTCTTTGATCGCAAGAATGGTGGAATAGACCAATCTTCGTCTTCATCATCAACAACATCAATATCTGGCCGAGTAATTGGTTGTTGTGAGTGATTGCGTTGATTTGATTCTTCTTGATTTAAATCTTCTTCGGTTTCTTCTGGTGTTGATGACCCAAAAGGAGATTTGAAAATTGAAGATTTTTCTTGGGGAGGTCGTTGTACAAATGGAGATTGATTTCCATGAGTAATTGATTTGCGTTGATTACCAGTGAATCCTGTTGCAATAACGGTTACTTTGATTTCACCTTTCTTGAGCTTGTCATCATGGATAGGTCCAAAGATAATTTTTGCTTCTGTGTCTACAGAATCAGTAACTACTTTTGCAATTTGATGTACCTCATGCATGGTGAGATCGTCTCCACCAGCAATAGCAAAGAGTACTCCTTTTGCTCCAGAGATTGCAGCATCGAGGAGTGGAGATTGAATTGCCATGTAAGCGGCTTCTTCGGCTCGGTTTTCTCCTGTTGCGATTCCAATTCCCATGAAGGCACTTCCCGCATTTTCCATAACTGACTTTATATCAGCAAAATCAATATTGATGATTCCTTGAGTAGTGATAAGTTCAGAAATTCCTTCTACTGCTTGTCGGAGGATTTCATCTGACATGGCAAATGCGTCTTTGAAAGTAGTATCTTTTGAAGTAATGGTAAGTAGTCGGTCGTTCGGTACAGTAATGAGTGCGTCTACATTTTTCTCGAGCTCAGAAATTCCACCTTCAGCAATTCGAGTTCGTTGTTGTCCTTCAAAAGAGAAAGGCTTCGTTACAACGCCGATAGTGAGTGCTCCTTGTTCTCTCGCAATATTTGCAACAATAGGTGCAGCACCTGTTCCTGTTCCACCACCCATTCCACAAGCAATAAACACCATATCAGCACCTTTGAGAGCTTCTTGGATTTCTGCTTTGGTTTCTTCGGCAGCTTCACGACCAGTGTCTGGATTCATTCCTGTTCCTTGTCCACGAGTAAGATTGCGACCAATGTGAATTTTTTTAGCTGCGAGTGAATTATGAAGGTCTTGAGTATCGGTGTTCATACAAATAAACTCGACACCGTCAACTTTAGAGTTAATCATGTGGTTCAAAGCGTTGCGTCCAGAACCACCAACTCCAACGACTTTAATTCGAGCAATTGTTTCAATTTCAGGGTTTATTTTTGCCATAAGGAATTACAATAACCTGCGAAAGGCAAGTTAGTCTGTTAATAATAATAATCACAGTCTAGCAAGATTTTCACGAAGTTACAATATCTAAAAGTACAAAGTTCAGTATTACAGAACACTTTTCAATAAAAAGCAAATTATAAAAAACTTTGCAAAATAAATAAATTTGGTATACTGCCTGAATTATGGAAAAAGAATTTATTACACTTGAAAAAAGACAAGAACTCGAAGCTGAATTATTGGAACGAAAAACTGTCCTCCGTGAAGAAATCGGGGAGCGTGTCGCAACAGCACGAGCTTTAGGTGATCTTTCTGAAAATGCTGAATATCATTCAGCTCGAGATCAACAAGGTAAAAATGAAACTCGTATTATGGAAATTGAATCTATTTTGAAACGAGCAGAAATTATTACTCGAACACAATCAGGTATGGTTGAGTTAGGTGCAACTGTCGTAGTGAATCGTGACGGTGAAGAAAAAACTTTCATGATTGTTTCTGAAACAGAGGCCGACATCGCTCTCGGAAAAATTTCTACAAATTCTCCAATGGGATCTGCTATGATAGGTAAAAAAACTGGAGAAAGTTTTTCAATTATGACACCACGAGGAACAGAAGTTTCCTATACTATTGTTTCAGTTAATTAAATGTAATATAAAAAATACCTATTTTCCAATAGGTATTTTTTATTTACAAAAAGTTATACACAGATACCCTTGCAAAAAAATATAACTATGCGGTATACTATTCGGTATATGATTTATTTTACTAATGTTACCAAGCATTACACCGAAAAAGATCGTTCCTTAACGAATATTACTTTAACTATTAATCAAGGTGAGTTTACTTCTATTGTTGGGCATAGTGGAGCAGGGAAGACAACATTGATTCGATTATTACTCGCAGAAACAAAACCTACCACAGGAACTCTTTTCTTTGACGAGCAAGATATTCACAAATTGTCCGGATCAGCAATTACCAAGCATCGTCGAAGAATTGGAGTTGTATTCCAAGGATTTGGATTATTACCGAATAAAACTGCCTACGAAAACGTTGCCTTTGCAATGGAAATGATCGGACGAAGTGATGAAGATATTATTACCGATGTTCCATATGCATTGGAGTTGGTAGGACTTTCTCACAAGGCGTATGATTTCCCTCATGAAATGTCAGGTGGTGAAAAACAACGACTCGCTATTGCTCGTGCTATTATTAATCAACCAGAACTCATTATTGCAGACGAACCAACAGGGAATCTCGATCCTGTTGCAACTGCAGAAGTAATTGCAATCTTGAAAAAAATTAACGATCTCGGTACTACGGTAATCCTTACTACACACAACAAACAAGTTGTCGATAATCTCGGAAAACGAGTAGTTACTTTGGAAGGTGGTCGAATTATTAGCGATGAGCAAGCCGGAGTATATCCTGCAAATTCTCATAAGATTTCTTAATATTATATATGGCACTTACTAGTGATATGAAGCGTATTATACGCTCTGGATTAATTAATTTCTATCGGAATACTTTTGTTTCGTTTGCATCAGTGTTAACTATGACGATTACTTTACTCGTTATTGGTTCGACAATTTTTATGAATGCAATTCTATCGTTTACGATTGGAAATATTCAACAAAAAGTTGATGTAAATGTATATTTTTATCCAAATGCACCAGAAACACAAATTCTCGATGTGAAAAAAATGATAGAACAACTTCCTCAAGTTGCCTCTGTTGAATATGTTTCGCGAGATCAAGCACTCGAAGATTTTCAAGATCGCCATCAGAATGATGATCTGACATTGCAAGCTTTGAATGAACTTGGTTCAAATCCATTAGGTGCATCGCTCAATATTCTCGCTAAAGATTCAACTCAATATGAATCGATTGCAGATTTTTTAAGTTCTGATGATGCTTTGGAAGGAACACCAAAAAACATGATTATTGAAAAAGTTAATTTCTATCAAAACAAAGAAATTATTGAACGATTGAATAATCTTGCTGGAACAGTACAAAAAGTTGGAATGGTCTTAACGGTGATATTCATTGGAATTTCTCTTGCAGTTACCTTGAATACTATTCGTATGGCAATTTACAGCTCTCGAGAAGAAATTAGTGTTATGCGATTGGTAGGAGCCGAGAATAAATATATTCAAGGACCTTTCATTATTGAAGGAATTCTCTCTGGATTATTTGCATCAGTAATTACCATTGCAGCACTTTTCCCAATTACCCTTTGGTTGTCAAAATATACAATAGAATTTTTCGGAGGATTATCATTAATAAAATATTATGGTGATAATTTTATCCAGATATTTATTATATTGATTTTAGTTGGAGTAGTATTAGGAGCATTATCAAGTATTTTTGCAATTCGAAAATATTTAAGTAAATAAAAATCACCGCAAGGTGGTTTTTTATTTACTTTACTTTTATAAAAAGTGTGATATGGTAATTATTAATTGTTCACTTTTAAAATTTAAAAAAATGAAAAAATTTATCGTACCGATGATGGTTGTGGCTCTGTTGGCGTATTTAGCATTTGAAAGAGTTGCATACACAGACAGTAATGTTGAAATTACTTATGTTAATGATGGCGACAAAGAGTTTATTAATTTTGAATGCCCAAAAAATGCGGATTCAATTGTAATAAACAAAGTTCATTTCAAAACATCTTGCGTGGCGGGAACGTTAGAAGAAAATGCGTCTGTAACATTTCAAGGGAAAGATTTTAATTTCTTTGCCTTAGATAAGGATTCCAAGAAATCCAATGCCATTTTTACAGCTGAAACTCGAGGATCTCTTTATTATGCTTGTAGAAATGGTGAAAGTTGTGAGACGCCATCTTTTATAGAAATCTACGCTACTGTTTTTGAAAAATCAAAAATACAACAGGAGATTTTCCGACAAGGTGTTCGAAAAATAAAATTTCTTGAAATATAAGAGATAAATTCTAAAACGAAACACTCTTTATATTAAAGGGTGTTTTTTGCTGGCGTCCTTGAGCTAGAACCTTTCAGTTCATTGCCCAGTAAGGTTATTTCTAATAGATTTACTATAGCATATCGACGCTCCTCGAGCACCTTCCAATAGTGACAAAAGTGACACAGGATAAAGAAAAAGTTACAGTTGCCTGTAACTTTTCTACAAAGGGAGTGTTTTATTGGTTCTATAAATAGTAGTATTTGCTAATGATCCTGGTAATAGTGATCGAAGAAGTATCGGTTGTCTTTCCCATATATTTATTTTCATATTTAGTAATCCAAGTTTCGTTTTCAAGTTTTCTCTTAGGTTTGAATATACACGATTAGTAATATGAATATTATATATTTCCGTGCTCGGTTGGGTTTGTTGTTTTACAGCATTTGCGAGGGTTGTTGGGGTGGTTACTTTCTTCGATTGCGCAGATAATTTTACAGCATAGTTTGTTGGGTTTCCTACCCAGACTAAGTCATTATTGTTACCACCTTTAACTCCGCCTCTAACAACAAAAATATCACCAACATCTATTCCAATACCACAATCAAGAGTTAAGTCTACTGCTTTTTTATTTCTTAAAAAATAACGGCGCATTTTTGGTTTGAGTATGGTTTTAACAAATTCCATCATTTGTAAGGCAGATCTTGTAGCGTTATTGCATTTTGAATCTCCATAAAACGTAATCAGTACACCATCGCCATTAAAACTTCTTACCTCGCCGTCATTGTTTAGTGCGATAAGTGTTACCTGATATTATTTTGCTCAACGGCGATATTGCAAAGGTTGCAGAAGCAATCAATCTTGCAAAGAAAACCAATAAGACTATCTGGCAGAACCTCATTTGGTCGTTCGGATACAACTCGTTCGGCATTCCCATTGCGGCAGGCATCCTGTTTCCGTTCTTTGGATTCATGTTGAGTCCCGCTATTGCAGGGGCAATCATGGCATTTGAAAGCATTACGGTTGTAACTAACTCCTTGTGTTTGAGAAACGCAAAACTCTAATCTATGTCTACACAAACATACCAATTTCATATCCACGGAATGCACTGCAACGCCTGCGTGCTTCTAACAGAAAGCGAGCTGAAGGACATGCCGAACATTGTCTCTGCAAAAGCAAGCCTGAACAATCATTCGGTAGAAGTTACAGGAGACTTTGGAGACAAAACGCCCGAACAGATTGCGGAAGAACTCACTGTTCCCTTGAAACCGCTCGGCTATACCGTCTCGGTAGAGAAAGAACAGAAAAGTAAGAACTGGAAAGAGTTTACCGTTGCTATTCCCATAGCTCTCGGATTTGCAATTCTCTTTGTATTCCTGCAAAAAATTGGAATCGTGAACCTGGTGAACGGAGGAAACGTGAACTACGGTACGGCTTTCGTCATCGGGATCATCGCATCGCTCTCTACCTGCATGGCGGTGGTCGGCGGATTGCTTCTTTCCATGTCGGCAACTTTCGCAAAGGAAGGCGACAAAGTGAAACCACAACTGATGTTCCATGGAGGTCGCATCGTTTCATTCTTTGTCCTCGGTGGTGCGATTGGAGCAATCGGTTCTGCATTTACTCTGAACACTTCAGCCACGTTTGTACTTGGGATGGTGATAGGTATCGTGATGCTCATTCTTGGAATCAACCTGCTCGACGTGTTTCCATGGGCAAAGCGACTACAGCCGTCCATGCCGAAGTTCATCGGGAAGCGTGCCCATAATGTTTCAAAGTACAATCATACGCTTACGCCATTATTGGTAGGAGTGCTGACGTTCTTCCTGCCTTGTGGATTTACGCAGTCCATGCAGCTCTATACGTTGACTACAGGTAGTTTCCTGAAGGGCGGACTGACCATGCTTGCGTTTGCGATAGGTACACTGCCCGTGCTCTCGCTCATCAGCTTCAGCTCGTTCAGCATCCAGAACAGCTCAAAAGCAGGCATCTTCTTCAAGGCGGCAGGTCTGATCGTCATCCTCTTTGCCGTGTTCAACATTATCAACGCATTGGTCGTCCTTGGAGCCATACCGCCAATCTTCAATTTCTAGTATAATCTTACCTGTATGAAAGCAACTATTATTTCAATCCTGGTAGCCGTTGTCCTCATTGGAGGAGCATTCATGCTGACCAAGGGAAAGAGTGAACCAAAAGCAACAACTCCCGCAAACAATGTGTCCATGGTAGATGGAAAGCAGATTATTACGATCAATGCAAAAGGTGGATACCAGCCGAACAAGAGCATTGCAAAGGCAGGAGTGCCGACTGTCATTCGATTTGATACCAATGGCACGTTTGACTGCTCATCCTCAATCCGAATTCCAAGTATGAATATCACGAAGGCACTGCCTCAAACTGGTTCAACTGACATTGATATTGGAACACCAACAGTAGCAACCCTTCAGGGAACCTGCGGAATGGGAATGTATCCGTTTGCGATTACATTTCAGGGATAATTATTTTAAGAATACAAAAACATGTTAAATCTTTTGTGCAAGAGAGAAGTAATATTGAGAAACGTGAATTAATTTTGTTAAGTATCCTTATATTGAAACTAACAACTGAACCAAATTGACCAGTTCATAGTTAGCAAGGGGGTTGGATATCCCAACTGCCCTTATTTCATAATTCGTGAATTATGTTAATATATAGAGAATATGTATTTCAAGAATGTACTACTCCGTCTCTCTAAAATACTACTTTTCACTGCCTGTCTATGGGTGATTCTTTTTGGATATTTGCAAGTAGGATCAAATAAGTTAAATCAAGGTCAGATATGTCCCATTACAGGTCATTCCATGGCAATTTGTCAAACAAACCCTACTGAGCATGTTAGGGAATGGCAGAGCGCTTTCGCGATGGTGCCTATCCAGGGCGTTATCTTGATGCTACTAGCATTCTTTATAGTCTACAAACTTCGTTTCTTGTTTAAATATTTGCTTCTTAATCATGAACGAATATACACCCAGAAGTATTGGACGAGAGTTTCAAACTTCAAGTTATTCGATCCGCTGCGAGTGGCGTTTTCAAGCGGCATACTTAACCCCAAACTTTTCTAGAATACTTTCTCTATCACAGACAGTGCTTATAAGCACTGGCTTTATTAGTCTAAGTTTAATTCTATGGAAAAAACACAGAAAGGTTTACGACCAAGATTGGCCTTAACCACCCCGATCGCTATAATCATTTCCGGCATATTTATTGCAGGAGTGATCTTTATCAATGGCATTAAGTCAGAAAAAAAAGTAGTTAATGCACCGCAGCAGCAGGTTCCAGCGCAACAGACCGGGGATCTCGAATCAATGAGGCCTATTTCAACGGACGATCATATCCGGGGCAACCCGAATGCGCCAGTAAAGATTGTCGAATATTCAGATACAGAATGCCCGTTCTGTAAGCGATTCCACCCAATCATGCAGCAGGTCATGGATGAGTATGGGAAAAGTGGTCAAGTTGCGTGGGTTTATCGGCATTTCCCGCTTGATCAGCTCCACTCCAAGGCTCGAAAGGAAGCCGAAGCGACAGAATGCGCGGCTGATCTTGGTGGCAATGACAAGTTCTGGGAATATCTGGATCGCCTGATGGAAGTAACGCCTGCAAATAACGGACTTGATCCAGCAGAGCTTCCCACGATTGCGCAGTATGTTGGTCTTGATGTGCAGAAATTTAACGAGTGTCTCGCGAGCGGTAAGTACGCTACCAAAGTCGAAGCAGATGCACAAAACGCGACTGCCACAGGCGGCATGGGAACGCCTTGGAGCATTGTAGTTGGAAAAGGTGGCAAGAAGTATCCGCTTTCCGGCGCGCAGCCATATGAAGCGGTCAAGCAGCTCATCGAAACTGCTTCAAAATGATCATGAAACTTGAAGCTTCAAAAGAAATCGTCAAAAAAATTCCTGCAGATATCCTTCATTATGGAATCCTCATTCAGTCAGGAGTTGCGGTAGCGGGAAGCCTCTTCTTCAGTGAAGTCATGAATCTTCCGCCTTGCACCTTGTGCTGGTACCAGAGAATTGCGATGTATCCGATACTCTTGCTTGTTGCAGTGGGGATCGTAAGAAGGGACAGAAAGTCATACGCCTACGTTCTTCCGCTTTCTCTTGCAGGATTACTCATTTCGATATATCACAATCTCCTATATTGGAAGATACTTCCGGAAAGCGTCGCGCCTTGCACCCTTGGGGTGTCTTGCACAACGAGATTTTTCGAATGGTTCGGATTCGTTACGATTCCATTCATGGCGCTTGTGGCGTTTTTAACAATTACAATCCTTGCATTTATCAGTCTCAAGAAAAACAACTATGAAAAATCTTAAAATAATTATGGGGATCATTCTAATTATTGTGGCCGCATTCATCATCGCAAAGACGTCTTACAAGTCCTCTGGGCAGAAAACCGATGACCAAGTCCCTACTTCAAACGCTCTTAGTATTGTTGCTGACGATTGGGTCTACGGAAACAGGGACGCTAAAGTAACCATCGTAGAATACCTTGACTTCGAATGTGAGGCCTGCGGCGCGTATTATCCGATCACTACTAAGCTCAAGGAAGAATATAAGGATAGTATGAGTTTCGTTGTTCGTTACTTCCCATTACCGGGACATAAGAATTCGCTGACAGCCGCCAAGGCGGTCGAAGCGGCAGGCGAGCAAGGAAAGTTTTGGGAGATGTACAGTGCGCTCTATGAAAATCAGAAAGAATGGGCGGAGAAACAGGTTGCCGACCAATCATTGTTTGAAAAATATGCCACCGCTATCGGTCTCGATATGCACCGATGGAAACAGGATGTCGAAAGCGAAGAGGTCAAAGATCGTATCCAGAGAAATTACGAAGAGGCGATGAAACTCAACCTGCAAGGAACGCCGTCATTCTTCCTAAACGGGAAGAAGATTGAAAGTCCTCGCGGATATGAGGCATTTAAGCTCCTTGTCGAAGAAGCTAAAAATAAGTAATATTAAAACAATAGTATATGTTTGAAAGACAAAAAAACTTTGCAAGGGATCATATTGTTCTTACGGCAATTAGCCACATAGCTGCGGGCTTTGGAATTGCTGTCGTCTTGGAAGGTTATGTAGGCAGTGGCCCTTTCATCCCTGTCTTCATTGGCTGGATAATCCTTGGATTCACCGCAATCGTACATACGGTTGGTTGGATGAGATAAAAAGTGTTAATTCGAATATGTTTTTATAAATTATATGCCTCACAATAAAACGGAAGAACAAAATAACGTATGCGATCACTGCGATCATGGAGATAATTCATCCACGACGATCGCAATCAATTGGAAGAAAATGCTCACAGCGATAGCTGGTGCTAGTGCCGTCATCGGTTTCGGGCTCGGCTTTTTGTCTGTCCCAAAAATCGCAATTACAATAATTTACTCGATTGCTATCCTCTCAGGAGGTATTTATGTAGTAAAGGGAGCTTGGAGAGGTCTTTCAAAACAAAAATTCCTAAACATTGATTTTTTGGTTGTGATAGCTTCAGTTGGCGCAATCTATCTTGGCGAACTTCCTGAGGCTGCGGCAGTCATCTTCTTCTTCTCGCTCGCCGAAGCGTTTGAGGAATATGGGATTGATCGGTCCCGACGGGCACTTCAGGCCCTTGTGCGCAAGTCCCCTCAGATCGCGAATCTTTTGGTCGGAAGAAGTATTCCTGTTGCAGATGTGAAAGTCGGACAGGTCGTAATGGTTCGTCCCGGTGAGCTTATTCCACTTGATGGAACAGTAACCAAAGGCCTTTCTGCTATCAACGAAGCGACTATTACTGGAGAATCGATACCCAAGGACAAGCGCGAAGGAGATGGGGTATTTGCCGGCACTCTGAATGAGAATGGATATCTGGAGATCAAGGTGACGAAAGAAAGCAAGGATTCAACACTGTCGAAGATTGTCTCACTCGTTGAACAGGCGCAGAAGGCCAAAGCCCCAACTCAGATATTCATAGATAGATTCGCTAAATATTACACGCCTTCCGTCGTAGTAATTTCTGTAATTATTGGTGTTGTTGTGCCGCTTGTAACAGGTGATTCATTTTCCATGTGGCTTGAGCGGGCCATAACGCTTCTCGTCATCGCATGCCCGTGCGCGCTGGTTATTTCAACGCCCGTTGCTATAACGTCAGCCATTGGCGGAGCGTCTAAGAAAGGCGTGCTCATAAAGGGGGGAAAATATCTAGAGGAATTGAAAAAGGTTCGTGCAGTTGCATTCGACAAAACAGGAACGCTTACCCTTGGAGAACCGTATATCTCTGATGTGGTTCCATTCAATGGGTTTACAATCGAGCAAGTGCTTGAAGACGCAGCAGGCCTTGAACAGTTCTCGTCCCATCCGCTTGCCAAGAGCGTGCTCAGCTATGCAAAGGAGAAAGGGATTGACCCGCATCAGATGCAGAATTATGAAAATATTGCAGGCAAAGGAGGCAAGGCGACTTGTATAGTCTGTGATGACCTTGACCACTCCATCGGTAATGTGAAGCTCATGAATTCGCATGGAATAAATACGGAGGCTGTCATTGAAAAGGTTGAAGAGCTTGAGAAGCAGGGAAAAACAGTCGTGCTGGTAAGCGAGGCCGACAAGATCATGGGTCTTGTGGCCATCTCTGACAAAATTAAGGAAAATGCCAGAGAAACGCTCGTACGTTTAAACAGGTTAGGGGTTAAGACAGTAATGCTTACCGGAGACAATCAGCATACTGCGTCATACGTGGCGAAAGATCTTGGTATTACGGAAGCGTACGGTTCACTTCTTCCGGATGAGAAGGTCGAGAAAGTCCAAGAGCTTCGCGATATCTACGGATCAGTCGCAATGGTAGGAGACGGGGTGAATGATGCTCCGTCGCTCGCGCTTTCAAACGTCGGCATTGCAATGGGCACGAAAGGCTCCGATGTGGCGATAGAAACGGCCGATATTGCGCTCATGAATGATAATATCTTGAATATTCCCGAAACAGTTGAATTAAGTAAGAAAACGATGCGGACTGTAAAGCAAAACGTGAGTGCAGCGCTTGTCTCGAAGATTGCGTTTGTTGTTCTTGCTATTTTTGGGATCTCAAATCTTGGAATTGCAATTGCTGCTGATACGGGCGTGGCAATTCTTGTCATTCTTAATGGTCTCAGTCTCTTTAAGACTTCAAATACCTGACCCATGGCTTATAGTATGAGAAAGATAATTATAATAGGATTCGTTATGGGTGCCGTCATTGCCGGAATAGGTGTGAAGGCTAAACCGCAAAATCCAAATACAACCAATGCTCCTTCTGTAGTATCGAAGTCCAGCAGTGATCTTCCGAAAGGTGAGGTCAAGGAGTATCAGATCCAGAAAGGGGATACTTTTGCGGGGGTAATGGCTAAGCACGGAATGTCTTACGAGGAAGCCAGCTCTATTCTCAATGTTGCAAAAGGTGTGTTTGATTTTACAACCGTTAGCGCAGGGAAAGTTCTCAAATTGGTGTTCGTGGACGAAGCGTTTGCGGCTATGGAGTACCCGCTTAACACTGACAGTATTGTTCATGTAAAAAAGAATCCGGAGGGATATTCTGTCACAGAAGAAGATATCCAGTATGAAGTTATAGAAACAGTCGCAAAGGGTGTAATCACTGATTCGCTCTTTCTTGCGGCGCAGGATGCAGGGGTCGATGATAAGATCATCTTGAAAATGGCTGACGTATTCTCTTGGGATATTGACTTTGCATCCGATATCCAGGCTGGAGACACTTTTAATATTGTGTATGAGAAGAGATACCAAGACGGGAGGCCTGTCGGCGCAGGAAAGCTTTTGGCTGCGCGCTTCGTAAACAGTGGTACAGAGTACTACGTATATCGTTATAACGATAAGTATTATGATGACGAGGGAAAATCAATCGCGCGACAGTTTTTGAAATCTCCGCTTAATTACACGCGCATCAGTTCTGTATTTGCAAAGTCTCGCATAAATCCTGTTACTAGGAATGTTCTGCCGCATCTTGCAATCGATTATGCGGCTCCCTCGGGAACACCTATCATATCGCCAGCCTCAGGCAAGATCTCGCTTGCCGGACGAAAAGGCGATCTCGGAATTGCTGTCGAGATTAAGCACAATAATGGATATTTCACCCAGTATGGACACATGTCGAAACTCGCTAACGACATGAAAGCTGGCGTTTCTGTGAGCCAAGGAGACGTGATTGGATATGTCGGATCGACGGGCCGGTCAACTGGCCCACATCTTCACTACACCATGTCTAAGAATGGGATAAAAGTAAATCCGCTTCAGCAAAACTTTACTCGAGAAAAGTCATTAGAGGATGTAGACCTAGAAAAGTTTAAGCAGATGCAATTGCAAATGCTTGGGAAAATACTGAACAGTCAATAAAAGCACCTTTTAAGTGCTTTTATTGATCTTGAGAATTATTCATTCTAACGCATCTCGAGCGAGATAACCCTGCTCTAACTAGCTGCCAGACTAGGATTCGAACCTAGATAGTTGGTACCAGAAACCAAAGTCCTACCATTAGACGATCTGGCAATAATGCAGATTTGAGTATACCCGATTTTACAACAAAAATCAAAAATTGATTTTTACATCGTTTTATAGTAAGTTAAAAAGAAAAACAAAATGGAATACGGTTACATGGTAATTTTCTTGATAAGTATGATTATATTTTCAATAATCATTGCTCCAGAAGTAAAAAACAAATGCTCAAAATGTGGACACAATGAACATGTTACGTTATATGAAAGTGATATGAAAAAAATAACGCAGTGTAAAAAATGTGGACACAAACAAACACAAACTTGGGAATAGTTTGTGTTTTTTTTATAAATCTGTACAAAATTTAAAAAATATGATATAGTTTTTATATGAGTAAAGACTTTTATATTTATGGAAAGCATGCCGTTGCAGAAATAATCCGAACCAAACCAGAAACAATCAAGCGAGTATATGTAAAAGAAACAGCAAAGCAATCTGGATTTGACGAGATTCGAGTTCTTGCAAGACGAGCTAATGTTCCTGTGAGTGACGCAGCTGAAAAACAGATTAAAACTTGGGTAGGTGATGTCGGTCATCAAGGAGTAATTGCACTTTCAAAACCTTTTGAGTACGATTCTTTGAATGATTTTCTGGGAACAGTAACTGATGAAAAATTAAGTACTGTTTTAATTCTTGATCATATTATGGATGTATCAAATATTGGCGCCATGATTCGGTCAGCAACAGGAATGGGGATTGACGCAATTATTGTTGCAGAATTAAACCAAGCTCCAATTACGAGTGCTGTATTTAAAACGTCAGCTGGAACGGTTGGAAAAATTCCAATTATCCAAGTAGGGAATATTAATCAATGTGTGGAGTTATTAAAGAAATCAAGATTCTGGGTAGTAGGACTTTCTTCACATGATCAAGATGGTCGAGAATCAATCCCATTGTGGGATTATCAATTCGATACTCATATTGCTGTTGTGGTAGGAAACGAAGGTTCTGGTATCCGCCCAAAAACATTAGAACATTGTGATACAGTGGTACAAATTCCAATGTTGCATGATGTAGAATCATTGAACGCTTCAGTTACTGCAGGAATTGTGAGTTATGAAGTTTTACGGCAACGAAGTATTAAATAAACTGCGAAAGCGGTTTTTTATTGAAAAAAACATAATAAACTGATACTATAGAATCTATATGGAATCTAATAAAAAAGTACTCCTTTCAGGGATTAAGCCAACAGGGAAAGCGCATATCGGGAATTATTTTGGAGCCTTGAAACAATGGGTAAATTTTCAGTATGATTATGATACGCATATTTTTATTCCAACATTTCATGCAATTACTGGATCATTGCAATCAGCGGAAACTTTACGACAATTGGAATCTGATTTGATTTTAGATTTACTTGGGATTGGAATCGATCCACAAGCAGTTACTTTGTGGCGACAACAAGATGTTCCAGAGGTTACCGAACTTGCTTGGATTTTTTCATGTATTACCACCATGCCACAATTAATGCGTGCACATGCATTCAAGGATGCAGAGGCAAAGAACAAAGATATTTCCGTAGGAACATTTAATTATCCGTTACTCATGGCAGCAGATATTGTTATGTATGATACTGATGTTGTTCCAGTAGGACAAGATCAAGTGCAACATGTAGAAATTGCACGAGAACTCGTTCGGAAATTCCATCAATCATTTGGTGAACATGTTTTCATTGAGCCACAAGAATTAGTAGTTAAAGAAGTTGCGGTGGTTCCAGGAATTGATGGGCAAAAAATGTCAAAGTCATACAATAATACGATTCCGTTATTTGGCACTGATGAAGAAATCAAAAAAGCAGTTATGAGTATTGTGACTGATTCTGGTTCTGATATTCCTACTAATGTATACGCGATTCATAAATTATTCCGATCAGAACAAGAATTACAAGAATTGTACGAAGAGAAAAAAGGGAAGTATAAAGACTTGAAAGAATCTCTCCTTGCAGATATTTTGGATTACCTTGCACCAATGCGAGAACGACGTGCATATTATGAATCACGACCAGAAATTGTTGCAGATATTTTGAAGCAAGGTGCGGAAAAAGCAAAAGCAAAAGCTGTGACAAAAATGAGACTTGTTCGAGAAAAAGTTGGACTCTAAGTCTGAGGTATTTACTTTTTTTGATTTATGTAGTATATTAATACTAGATTTTTCAAATTAAATAAATATATAATTATGAGTAATAGTAATGGAGAAGAAATTTGTACTACTAGAAAAAGAGGTTACGCATCACAACGTACAGCTCGAGAAGCGATCAATTTTATTAAAAAAGGTCGCAGTAGAAACAAAAACAACAACAAATCAATTCCGCAGAGAGAATATCTTTGTGAAGAATGTGGACAATGGCATTTAACAAGTCGCCCCGATTTTAAAAAGAAAAAATACAAATAAAACACCTTGTTTATAACGAGGTGTTTTTTAATGCATCTATTTGTACTTGAGTAACTGGCTTACTATTTCCTGCTAACATTTTTCCGATATTAAAATCTCCAATTCTAATTCGAACAAGTTTTGTAATGGTTAAATTACAAGCATTTGCCATGCGGCGAACTTGATGTTTGCGACCTTCAGTGAGTATAATAGTGTATTCTCGATTACTTATTTTCTTTGTAATACAAGGTTTTGTAGGTGTTCCATCTAAAACAATTCCATTCTCCATTTTTTTCAAAAGTACTGGGAAAACATCTTCTCGAACAGTTACTCGATATTCTTTTTCTACCACTGACTGTTCTCCTGTAACTAATTTTGTGAGAACTCCATCATTGGAAAGCAAAATAAGACCTTCAGTATCCTTATCGAGTCGTCCGACTGGATTTAAATGAGCGAAGCGAGGAAATTTGTCATGGATATCAATGTTGTTTGGATCGGTTTTTGATGTTTCAATACCTCGAGGTTTGTAGAATAAGATAGTTTCTTTTTTCTCTTGGATTCCTTTTTTGATAACAATTTCATCAGTTGGTAAAATTCCAAATCCTGGCTCACGAACTTTTTTCCCATTTACGGTTACAAAACCTTTCTTGATAATTTCTTTTGCTTCACGACGAGAAGTAAGTCCAGATTGAGCAAGGTGTTTTTCCAATCGTTCTTGACCTTTAAGGAGTGTGCTTACTAAGGGTTTGTTTTTTACTGGTGATTTTTTTATCATCTTTTTTGTTACTTTTTTACTGTTATTTTTCTTACTTTCTGCAATTGTTTTTTGTACTCGGGCAGAAATTTGATATTTAGATTCTCGTTTTGGTTTTCGAATTTTCGAGACTGATTTTCTTTTTGAAGTAGTTTTTACAAACTTCATTGGACCTTGCATTTTCTTGGTCTTTTTTTGTGGAGATGATGATTTCATATAAAAATCATACCATATAATTACAAAAATTGCAATGTTTTGATAAAAAAACATTAACAAGTTATTTTTACCATAAATTTTAGTGAATATGATATACTTGATACTATGACACAGTCAGAAGCACTCGCAATTATGAAAATGGGGAAAAATGTATTTCTGACAGGAGGAGCAGGAGCAGGAAAAACATTTGTACTGAACCAATGTATTCGACATTTTAAAGAACATGATGTTCCTCTTGCGATTACGGCATCTACTGGAATTGCAGCAACACATATTGGCGGAATGACGATTCATGCTTGGTCAGGAATGGGAATCAAGGAAAATTTGAGTGATTGGGATATTGATCAATTAGAAGAAAAAAAATATCTTTGGGATCGCTATCAAAAAGTAAAAGTATTAATCATTGATGAAATTTCAATGTTGTCGGGAACATTTCTTGATTCATTAAATCGATTATGTCAGGCAATGAAAAGAAATTCTGAACCATTTGGAGGTATTCAGGTTATTTTGTGTGGAGACTTGTTTCAGTTACCACCGGTAGGGGTTGAGCAAGGTCAACAAGATTTGGTTATTGATGCAAAAACTTGGGCAAATATGTCACTGGTGATTTGTTATATTACTGAACAACATCGTCAAGAATCAGGAGAATTTACTGATGTGTTAAATGCGATTCGTAGTGGCGAGGTAAAAAGAAAGCATGTTCATTTGTTGGAATCAAGAATTTGTGAATATGATTTTGATGGATTTAGTAATTGTACTAAATTGTTTACTCACAATCGGAGTGTTGACATGTTGAACGAACAAGCACTTGCTGATATTTATGAAGAACCAGAAGTCTACATGATGACGAGTAAAGGAAAGGAAAATCTGGTAGCGACATTGAAAAAAAGTTGCCTTGCTCCTGAAAAATTGCAATTAAAAATCGGTGCCGAAGTAATGTTTGTAAAAAATAATTTTGAAGCAGGATATGTAAACGGAACTCGAGGAATGGTTACTGATTTTTCAGACGAAGGAATGCCTATTGTAGTAACAACAACAGGTGATAAAATTACCGTTGAGCAGGAAACGTGGGCAGTAGAAGACGATGGAAAAATTCTCGCATCGATTAATCAAATACCACTCCGTCATGCGTGGGCAATTACAGTACATAAAAGCCAAGGAATGAGTTTGGACGCAGCTGTGATTGATTTATCACAAACCTTTGTGTACGGAATGGGGTATGTAGCATTATCGCGAGTACGAACATTAGAAGGTTTACACCTCATTGGATTTAATGAATCAGGCCTCGAGGTTGATCCTCGGATTTTGACTTTGGATAAAAAGTTGCGAGAATATTCAGATCAGTTTGTGCAAAAATTAGCATCACTTTCAGAGGATGAGCTTACAGAACGACAAAACGCATTTATCATAAAATCAGACGGATCGCTCCACAAGAAAAAAGAAATTGTAAAAGATAAAGTAGTTACGAGAAAAACACATGAAATAACCTTTGATTTAATTACTCAAGGAAAAACATTGTACGAAATTAAAAAAGAAAGAAATTTACAAATTGGGACAGTGATTGAACATTTACAAAAATGTAAAGACGAGGGAAAGCCAATTTTTGACTATCCTCAAGTTGCTCAGTCAGTTGACCAAGAAACCTTGAAAAGAATTCGAGAAGCATTTGATGCAGTTAAATCAGAAGGGCAGTCAATACTTGATGTAAAATTAACTCCTGTAAAAAAATACCTCGATAAGCAAGGATTTGATGATACTTTTGATTCTATAAAATTGGCAAGGTTATTTATTGACTAGTATTTTGATCGTGTCATTCCGGACTTGATCCGGAATCCAGGGTATAATTTTTTAAATTCTAGATCCTGAATCAAGTTCAGGATGACAATACAGAAATGTAATTATTTGACTACTTCAATAATAATAGATATTATACTCTTATGGCAAAATTACCTAACATTATTGAAAAAGAGCGTGGTTTATGGACTACGATCTTTTTTGTGTTCAAAGAATCTTTCAAAGCATCACCAAAATATTCTACAATACGATATGTTACTGCAATTATTAGTTCTATTTTTGTGGTTGCTCAATTCGGAGCATTTGGAATTATTGTGAACGAATTTGTAGTGAACGGTGTTGACGGTGCGAGATTTATTATATTATTACAAGGTTTTATATTATTAATTATTACCCAGTTCGGTCCTTCTATAATTGATTGGATTCATAATTACGCCATGAATGTTCAATCAGATGATATTTCTCGATATCTCCAATCTATGATGTTTATAAAAACTGATGATTTGGATATCGGAACGATTGAACAACCAGAATTTCAAAATATTCGTGAAGTTGCAAATAATCGAGGATTTAACTCTTTTTATAATTTACTTGGAGTTTTTTCAAATACAATTCGTATGGCAACTCGAGTAATTGTTGCACTTGTTGCATTGTTTGCGATTACTCCCGCAGTTTCATTAGTTATATTTATTGGAGTAATTCCTACATATTTCTTGGAGCGAAAAGGTGCGTTAATTACTGCAAAAATTCATAAAGAATATTCTGAAGAATGGCGAATGTGGAGAATTAAGGCGGGAGTTGTTCAAAATAAGGATTCTGTAATTGAGCTTAAAAACTTTTCATTAGTAAAAATTTTTAAGGATAAATTTTTAAAAATCATCGGGGGAGCTCATGTTATTGTAAAGAAAGATTATTTTAATCGATCATTATTGAGTGTTTCATCTGAAATAATTTTAGTAGTATCTTATACTGTTGCATTTGGAATATTAATGCGAGATGTAACATCAGGAGTTCTTGCTATTGGGTCATTAGTGTTTACTTTTGGACTAGTGTCACAATTTCAAAGTTCTTTGAATACTTTATTCTCAAATTTTGGGGAAATGGCAGAGTTCAAAAAGAATGTTGATGTTTTACTTGATTTGATTGAAATGGAGCCAATGATTGCTTCTGGAGAAAGAAAAATAAATATTGATGAATTTGAATCTATTGAATTTAGAAATGTTTCATTTGCATATCCTGGTCAATCTGATCGATTAATTACAAAAAATTTATCACTCAAAATTACAAAAGGTCAAAACTTGGCAATTGTAGGATTGAATGGTGCAGGAAAAACAACGTTCTTGAAATTATTAATTCGAGTTTATGATCCAACACAAGGAGAAATTTTATTGAACGGGATCAATTTGAAAGAATATGACTTGAAATCTTGGAAACGATGCTTAGGGATTTTATTACAGGAATATAGTATTTATCAAGAAGAAACCATTATTGAAAATATTATGTTAGGTGATACTCGGAAACATGATCAAGAAATTGCTGAACAAGTAGCGCGACATGCAACCGCTGATGAATTTATTCAAGAATTGCCGGAAAAATATAATCAACGAGTAGGAACAGAATTCCGCGGGGGTGTAGAATTATCAAAAGGGCAAAAGCAAAAATTAGCACTTGCGCGAGTGTTGTATCGACAGGCTCCAATAATTATTTTGGACGAACCGACCGCGGCAATTGATGCGTTGTCAGAGGATATTATTTTCAGAAATTTACGAGAAAAATATCAAAATCATACGCGAATTATTATTTCTCACAAGTTCAGTAATGTACGAACCGCTGATAAAATTATTTTGATCGAACATGGTCAAATTATTGAAGAGGGAAGTCATAATGAATTAATGAAAAAAAATGGTAAGTATGCAGAATTGTTTGCTCTGCAAGCGGATGGGTATAAATAAAAAACACCTTTTGAAACAAAAAGTTTCGAAAGGTGTTTTATTTTTAGCCAGTTATTTTCAGTTGACTCAAAACCTCGAAAGGTTTGTGAGTCATTGATTTTGCTGATGCTGGTTTTTTCTTTTTTGAATTTGATTTCTTGGCAGAAATATTTGTCAAAAGAAGTTCTCCATCGGAATTGATTAGATGGTATTTTTTTCCAGCATGGAAAAAGTGGATAATATCCCCTTTGTTCATTATCTGAACACCGGGAATTTCTCCATTTGGTTTCCCTTCAATAATTTCAAAGCTCAAGTCTGGCCATCGCTTGCTGGTAAAAACCGCAACCCTTCCTAAATCTTGAGTTGGTTTTGAAGCAAGTACATGACTTGCTTCTCGAAACTTTCTTCCGCCCATAATGCGAAAAAACATTTCACCAACCTTACAATTTTGAACGATCGGAAGATTATCTCTATCCAATCGAACTTTCAATTTTTCTGGTGGAAGTCCCTTGATTTCTGGAAGAGGTATAAAAATACCTCGCTCATCTCTTTTGGTTTTAATACCATCAAAGATTTGAGCACTGTCTTGTCTAAGAAAAATAAAAAAAGTTTTCATATTACTATTCCTTGCCGCTCCTGACGACTCTATGGCTTTATGTTCGGAATACACATAAAGAGTTAAATAATATCGAGAAATTCCAAAACTTGAAATACCTTGATATTATTTAATTCTTTATGATTAATACAATACAGTAAAAGAACTTGAACTTGTTTAATATAGTAATATATTTTTAATAAAAAGTCAAGTATTAAAAAACCCTTATTTTTGATATGCTGTACGATATGCAAAGAATTTTAATAAACGATTTAACTAATCATATTGAGTCAGAAGTATTGATTCAAGGTTGGGTTTCAGTGCGACGCGATCAAGGAAAAATGGTTTTCTTTGATTTTCGTGACCGAACAGGATATGTACAAGGCGTTGTACTCCCAGGGAGTAAAGCAATTGATATTGCAAAAGAAATCCGTACAGAATATGTGGTTGCAGTGAAAGGAGAGGTAAATGAACGACCAGAACGTAATCAACAAAAAGAAAAGCAAAATGGAACTATTGAACTTGAAATCTTGGAAATAGAAATCTTGAACGAAACAGAAACATTACCATTTGAAATTAGTGATGATACAAAACAAATTTCAGAAGAAGTTCGCTTGACCTATAAATATATTGACTTGCGAAGTGATCGAGTACAGAAAAACATTCGCATGCGTCACAAGGTGGCAAAATTGGTACGAGACCACTTGGATGAAAATGGATTTATTGAGGTAGAAACTCCACTCCTTACGAAATCTACTCCCGAAGGTGCACGAGACTTTATTGTGCCAGCACGATTGTATCCAGGAAGTTTTTATGCGCTTCCACAATCACCACAACAGTATAAACAACTTTTGATGACAGCAGGAATTGAACGATATTTCCAGATTGCAAAATGTTTACGTGATGAAGATTCTCGTGGAGATCGGCAACCGGAATTTACTCAGATCGACATGGAAATGAGTTTTGTAGATCGAGAAATGGTAATGCAATTAAATGAAGAATTACTTATTAAAATCGTGACCGAACTCTATCCAGAAAAGAAAATTCAACAAATTCCATTCCCAAGAATTTCATATGCTGAGGCAATGGAAAAATATGGAAACGATCGACCAGATTTACGAGAGGATAAAAATGATCCAGACTTACTCGCATTTTGTTGGGTGATTGATTTTCCGTTTTTTGAACGAACTGATAAGTCTGATAATCCAGATACAAAAGGTGAATGGACATTTACCCATAATCCATTTTCTGCACCACAACCAGAACACATGAACTGGTTAATGAATAAAGAAAATATTGGTGAAATTCTTACAACACAGTACGATATTGCGCTCAATGGTTATGAAATTGGAGGAGGAAGTATTCGAAATCATCAACCAGATGCACTTCGAAAAGTATTTGAAATCATGGGATATGATCCAGAAGTTGTTGAGAAAAACTTTGGACACATGTTAAAAGCATTTGCATCAGGTACACCTCCACACGGAGGAATTGCTTGGGGGTTTGACCGATTAATGATGTTGCTCCAAAATGAACCAAATATTCGAGAAGTAATCCCATTCCCAAAAACAGGGGAAGGAAAAGATTTAATGATGGAATCTCCAGTTCCTGTGGAGCAAAAACAATTGGATGAGTTGCAAATTATTATGAAGAAAAAGGGAATATAGTCAATAAAAACAGTCATACACAAAGTGGCTGTTTTTTAATATTTTTATTCATGATATACTAGAAAATATGTCTTTTCAGATTAAAACCTCATATTTTGAAGGACCTTTGGAGTTACTTCTTTCACTTATTGAAGAGAGAAAACTTCATGTTTCTGAAATTTCACTTGCAGAAGTAACTAATGATTACTTGTCTTATATTAATCTTATTCAAGATGAATTAGAGCAAGATAATGTTCAAAATTTTATTCAAGAACGTTCAAAATTCCTGGTCATTGCAGCAACTCTTGTACTTATCAAAACAAGGAGTCTCTTACCTACAATAGAACTCACAAATGAAGAAGAAGAATCTATTGATGACCTTACTGAACGATTAAAGATCTATGAAATAATAAAAAAATATGGTGAACTATTTGGTAATTCTCTTAATAAATACCCAGTAATGTATCGAGGAAATCCACCAAAAGAAAAAAAGCAGCCTATTTTTTCTCCTCACGAATCGATAACTACAAGTTATCTTGTAGAAATATTACAAGAAATTTTTACTGCACTACCTGTAGAAAAAAAGTTACCCGAAAAATCAGTAAAAACTACTATAACTCTTACTCAAGTAATGGAAAAAGTTGAACAAGTAATTCAGTCAGGAATATCTTTTAGCTTGCGTGATGCTACTGAAAAATATAAAAATGCTTCTACTCAAACAGAGCAAAGAGAAGCAAAAGTATATGCAGTACTCTCATTTCTTGCCATACTTGAAATGGTTAAAAAAGCAATGATTAATGTTGCACAAGGAGAACTTTTTGACGATATTGTTGCACATCCTTATCAAGATTTACCAATTGTAGAAAATTAACAATCTTATCTATGAAACTTACAACACAACTTATTCATGCAATCTTGTTTACAACAGGAGAAACATGGAGTTTTCAAGAACTTGCGCAAAGTCTTCAAAAACCAAAAGAAGAAATAGAAAATGCAATACAAGAACTCTCTGAACATTTAAATAATCATGCGATTATTCCACTTGTTCATAACGAGACAATTACTCTTGTAACAAGACCTGAACTAAAAGAAGAACTTCAAAAAAGAGAAAAAGAAGAGATTTCAAAAGAGTTTTCAAAAAGCGCAGTGGAGACACTAGCACTGATTGCTTATAAAGGACCTATTATTAAAACAGATATTGATTATATTCGAGGTGTTAATTCTCAATTTATGATTCGTAATTTACTACTTAGAGGAATGATCGAAAAAAAATCAGGATCAAAAAATAATGGGTTTGTTCTTACAGCTGATGCATTGAGATTTTTAGGAGTTGCTCATATAAACGAACTTCCAAATTTTACAGAAATTCAAGAAGAAATTAAAAAAAGGATTCCTGAAAATGATCAAATTAACACTGAAATAACTAATAATTAATTTATTCTTTTTTACTTATATGTTGAATATTATTAAAATCTTTTTACCTGCTGTTATTTCTTTCCTTATTGGGATTGCAATTACCCCAATACTTACAAAATATTTTTATAAGTATAAATTATGGAAAAAAACCGCACGTATTGTAGATAATCCAGATGAGATGAGTGAAGATTTTAAAAAAATAAATGATGGTAGTACTGAAACTAAAACACCTCGAGTTGGTGGAAGTATCATCTGGATTTCAATTTTAATTACAATTGGAATAGTTTATATCTTGAAAGTATTTTTTGGTGGGGAATTACTTGGAAAATTAGATTTTCTTTCTCGCAACCAAACACTTCTACCATTACTCGCACTTATTTTTGGAGGACTTTTTGGACTTTTTGAAGATTTCGTAGAAATTTTTTCTGATAAATTTTCATCTATTAAACAAGGACTTCCTTCGAAGTACCTTATTCTTCTTGTAAGTATAATAGGATTAGTAGCAGGACTTTATTTTTTTATTAAACTAGGTATTCGCGATATTTACATACCTTTTCTTGGATATTGGTATGTTGGATGGTTTTTCATACCAATTTTTATTCTTGTTGTGTTAGGTACATTCTCTTCTCGAGTAATCGATGGAATTGATGGATTAGCTGGAGGTGTAATGTCAATCACATATGGAGCATTTGGTACTATTGCTTTTTTGCAAAATCAAATTGATATAGCAACGCTTTGTTTTGTAACAAGTGGAGCAATTCTTGCATTTCTTTGGTTTAATATTCCTCCTGCACGATTTTATATGGGAGAAACAGGGATGCTTGGGCTAACATTAATGCTTGCATTCATTGCATTTCTTACTGACGGGGTTTTCCTTCTTCCTGTTATTGGTGCATTACTTCTCGCTACTTCTTTTTCTTCCTTTTCACAAATTATTTCAAAGAAATTTTTTAAGAAAAAAATATTTAGAATCGCTCCACTTCATCATCACTTTGAAGCACTTGGTTGGTCACGAGAAAAAATAACAATGCGTTATTGGATTCTTTCACTTATGTTTGCAATCCTGGGTATTGTGATTGCTCTTATTGGATAATAATCAAACTACTTATGAATGAAAAACGTTTTCCTGTCGACAAGCTATTTTTAATACTTACTGTAATTCTAGTAGGATCAGGACTTCTTTTCTTCCTGTCAGCATCATTATCACTTTTAGGAGAAAAAGGGGAGTTGTCTCGAGTTATCCTAACCCAAGTTCTCTTGGGTCTTGTCGGTGGATCTATTGGTGCATACATTATTACAAAAATACCTTTAAAATATCTCAAAACTATTGCCTTACCATTTGCTATTATTAGTATTTTAGTAACAACACTTGTTCTCATTCCTGGCATAGGCGTTAAGATAGGGGGAGCGACTCGTTGGATTGATCTTGGTTTTATTTCATTTCAACCAGCTGAAATTTTGAAATACGCTATTATTATCTATTATTCCGCATGGCTAGCTTACGCAGAAAAAAAAGAAAAGAATATTTGGAATACTTTTATACCTTTAATTACAATTTTAGGTGTTGTAGGTGGAATCCTCCTCTTACAACCAGATACTGATACATTTTTGATTATTGCAATTACTTGCGTAATGATGTATTTCTTATCTGGAGCAAAGTGGAAACACCTGCTTGGAATTTTTGCTATTGGATTAATCCTTGGAGGAATTTTAATTGCTTACAGACCATATATCCTTTCTCGTATTACTACTTTCATGAACCCGCATCATGATCCATTAGGTTCAAGTTATCAAATTCAACAGTCACTCATTGCTGTTGGTTCTGGTGGTGTAGCTGGTAGAGGTTTTGGGCAAAGTGTTCAAAAATTTAAATATCTACCGGAACCTTTATCTGATTCTATTTATGCAGTAATTTCGGAAGAATTTGGCTTTATTGGGTCAGTAGGACTCATATTTGTATATATATTTTTTGGATTAAGAGGATATGTGATTGCAATAAGATCAAAAGATACTTTCCATAAATTTGTAGTAGTTGGTATTGTATCACTTATCGTTTTTCAATCATTATTAAATATTGCATCAACAATAGCACTATTCCCACTTTCGGGATTACCATTAGTTTTTGTTTCTCATGGTGGAACTGCTTTATTTTTTGCATTATTATCAGTTGGTATTGTTCTAAATATTTCCCAATATCAAAAAACAATCACATTACCTATTCGTCGAACAACACAATAGTAGAATTAATAAAATTTATTTATGAAAATAGTTTTAACAGGTGGAGGAACTGGCGGACATTTTTACCCACTAATTGCTACTGCACAAGAATTAAACAAAATTATTGATAATGAAAAAATTGCAAATACTCAGTTGTATTATTTTTCTGATGCCCCATATGATAAAGAAGCTTTATTTGAAAATAGAATTCGCTTCATCCCTATTCCAGCTGGAAAATTAAGACTTTATTTTTCAATTGAAAATATTACTGACTTGTTTAAAACAGCGTATGGTATAGTTATTGCTTTGTGGAATTTATTTAAAGTATTTCCAGATGTTGTTTTTGCAAAAGGTGGTTACGCTTCATTCCCAACATTAGTTGCTGCCCGCATTTTGCAAATTCCAGTAATTATTCATGAATCAGACTCGGCTCCTGGTCGCGTAACTGCATGGGCTGGAAAATTTGCGCACTATATCGCACTTTCATATACTGAATCATCCTCTTATTTTCCAAAAGAAAAAACAGCTCGCGTAGGGCAACCAGTACGACCAGAACTTGAACATCCAATGCGAGATGGTGCATACGAATTCCTTAATCTAGAAAAAGAAACTCCTATTATTTTTATCATAGGAGGATCGTTAGGGGCACAAATTATTAACGATGTAGTTATTCAAGCGCTTCCTGAGCTAGTAAATTCATATCAAATTATTCATCAAACAGGGAAAAATAACCTTGATGATGTTATTAATCGATCCGAAGCTATTCTTGCTGGAAATGATTTTAAAGGACGTTACAAACCTTTTGGTTTTCTGAATCCACTTTCTATTCGTATGACTGCTGGTGTTGCAAATATTATTGTAACTCGAGCAGGATCAGCCTTATTTGAAATTGCAGCATGGGGAACTCCATCATTAGTCGTTCCAATCACTCGTTCCAATAACGATCATCAACGGAAAAACGCATATAACTATGCTCGTGCAGGTGGTTGTATTGTTATTGAGGAAAATAATTTTACTCCGCACGTACTTATCCATGAAGCAGATCGTATTATTGCCGATATCAATCTCTACAATCGTATGTCGCAAGCTGCAAAGGCATTCTATATTCCTGATGCTGCAGAAAAAATTGCTCGTAAAATAATAGATATTGGATTGTCGCATATAGCGAAAGAATAAAAAAGTCCCTCCATCCAGGAGGGTTTTTTGTTAAAAATTTATTTTGTCACTTTTGAGCAATGAATATACAAAACTATCTCTTGGTTGTTTTTGAATAAAAGTACTCCCGCGTTCAATTCCTTCACAAGTAAACCCTAATCGTTCGGGAACTTTTTTGCTTGGAATATTTTCGGTGTCCATTTTGATAATAACACGATGGAGATTCATTTCACGAAATGCATATTTAATCAATGCCTTGCAAGATTCTGTGATAATGCCTTTTCCGTTTTCTGATTCTGCCAACCAGTAACCAATTTCTGCATTTCGATCTTTAATAGTGTGAAATCCTACTCGTCCGATAAATTGATTATTTAAAAAAATTCCAAGTTCTAGATTTTTCCCTGAGGCGTACCCAGCAATATCTTCTCGTATTTTTTCAATTGAATTTTCAGGTGTTTTCACAAATTCTACCCAATTAAGCCATGTTCCAAGAAATGCTTTATTTTCCTGAATTACTTGAAACATTGTTTCTGCCTCACTTTCCTGCATAAGTCGCGAAGAAAGTTCGTTGTTTACTTTAATTTCCATAGTTTTTATATTTTAAGATAATAATAAATATATTACCATACTTGTCAACATCTCGTCAAAACTTGGTTTTTTTGATAGAGTAGGGAATATGACACAAATTATTACTCGCTTTGCTCCGTCACCAACAGGGAAAGCGCATATCGGAAGTTATCGAACCGCAATGTACGCATGGTTGTTTGCTCGCAAAAATAATGGAAAATTTATTTTACGCATTGAGGATACTGACACGGCTCGCAATGATAAAGAATCAGAACTTGATATTTATAATGCACTGGAATGGCTTGATCTTGATTATGATGAGAAATATATTCAATCAGAAAACCTTGATCGACATCGAGAAATTTTACAAACATTAATTGATAGTGGTTCTGCATATATCTCAAAAGAAGAGGCAAAAGACGGTTCTGGAATTATCAAAGATATTGTTCGATTTAAAAATCCAAACTCAGTAATTACATTCACTGATTTAATCCGAGGAGAAATTTCTACTGATATTTCTGATCTTGGTGATTTTGTTATTGCTCGGTCATTAACGGAACCATTGTATCATTTGGCAGTAGTGGTAGATGATCATGACGAAGGCGTAACGCATGTAGTTCGAGCCGAAGAACATATTGCAAACACTCCGCGACAAATTGCATTACATCAAGCTTTGGGATGGAAATTGCCTGAATATGCCCATTTACCAATCGTTTTAGGTCCTGACAAACAAAAGCTTTCAAAACGTCGTGGAGCGCTTCCTGTGACGTCATACGCGCAAAAAGGATACCTTGCCGACGCAGTATTTAATGCAGTTGCTATGATTGGTTGGAATCCAGCCGATCCAGGTTCAGAGCAAGAAATTTTTACTCGTAAAGAATTCATTGAACGATTTGATTTATCACGAGTACAAAAATCATCAGCGGTATTTAATGAGGAAAAACTAAACTGGTTTAATCGAGAACATATTAAAAAACTTTCTATCACAGAACAAAAAGAAGGTGTGCAGAAATTCCTACCATCAACACTTTTGCAATTAGATAACGAAACACTTGAAAAACTTTTCCCAGTTATTATCGAACGAATTCAATTTTTCGGTGAAGTAGTAGATCTGGTTGCGGCAGGGGAATTTGATTTTTGCCTCGGTCAGCCAGTTTACGAAAAAGAGGGACTAGTTTGGAAAAAAGACACCTTAGAAAACGCAATGCTACACATTCAGTATGTATATGAAAAAATCTCCACATATGATGGAGAATGGAATGCAGAACAAGTAAAAACATTAATTTGGGATTATACAGAATCAGAAGGACGAGGAAATGTGCTGTGGCCATTGCGTTATGCATTATCTGGAAAAGAAAAATCACCCGATCCATTTATTATTGCAAATATTTTAGGGAAAGAAAAAACATTAGAACGATTACAGTATGCAATGAATTTGTAAAAACATCTATTTTATAGGTGTTTTTTCTTGTTTTATTTAAATAAGTTTTCCACAATCTTACCTTGAGAAATACTCTTTAAATATGATATACTTTTAATTATATGAAATTATTATCAATTACCTTAACTGCATTGCTGTTATTCGGAAATAGTTCAATTGTTTTTGCGGTAACTCAACAAAATACTATTGCAGAAAAAGAAGCCAAAATTAAAGAATTAGAACAACAAATAAAACAATACGAAAGTCAGGTGCAATACCACTCAACTCAAGCAAAATCACTCAACACAGAAGTTGCAAATCTAAATAGTTCACAAAAAGCACTGCAGACCTCTCTTAGTTCGACAAATATTAAGATTGATAAAACAAATTTAACCATGAATCAAAACGTTGATGAGATTCGAGATCTATCACAAGGTATTAGTAATAACAGGCAAGTAACTGCAGAAACGTTACGTAAAATCAATATACAAGACGGGAGAAGTATGGTAGAAATTTTTCTCAGAAATGAATCAATCTCTGATTTTCTTAGAGACTACCAAGATCTTGCACAACTTCAAAATACCTTACGAGGATCAGTGCAAATCATGCGAGATAAAACAATACAACTTGCAAATGCTCAAGGTGAACTAGAAAAGCAAAGACAAGAACTTCAAGAGTTATCAGGTGAACTCTCTGATAAAGGAAAAATTCTCTCAGATCAAAAAAGAGAAAAAGATAAACTCCTCAAAGAAACCAAGGGAAAACAGTCAGAATATGAAAAAATAGTAAAAACATTACAACAACAAGTTGAGCAAATTAACAATGAAATACGAGAATATGAATCTCAGTTAAAATTCTCACTTAATCCGCAATCATTACCACCATCAGGTGCAAGTGTTCTGGGGTGGCCTATCAAAGATGTGACGGTTACTCAACTATTCGGAAGAACTGTTGATGCAAAACGATTATATATAACAGGTTCACATAGTGGGGTTGATTTTCGAGCTGCAGTTGGTACACCAATTTATTCTGTAGGCGATGGAATTATCGAAGGAGTAGGGGATACGGACTTAACTTGCCCAAAGGCTTCATTCGGAAAATGGATCTTTATCCGACATAATAATGGACTATCAACAGCATATGGACATCTTTCAAAAATAAATGTAACAACTGGTCAACAAGTAAAAAAAGGTGAATTGATTGGATATTCTGGAAATACTGGACATACAACAGGACCACATCTACATCTCACTGTTTATGCTTCGAACGGGGTTGATGGGGAAGAAGGCGCTCGTATTGCACAGCGACCAAGTACTGCATGTTCTGGTAAGAATTACACTATGCCACTTGCTCCAATCAATGCATATCTTGACCCAATGTTATATTTACCAACAACTGGGTTTAGTTTGAAATAAAATAAAAAACTCTCTACGAATTTTCGTCAGAGAGTTTTTTATTCTTTTTAAATTCATTTTCTTGAATAACTCGTCGATAAACACTTTCGTAGTGCTTCACCATTTTCTTTTGACTAAAAAATAATTCAGCTCGTTTCCTGCATTCATTTCTATCAATTGTGTCTATTTTTTTAAGTGCATCTACCATTTCTTCTTGAGAATTTACTAGAAATCCAGTTTTCCCATCTTTTACAATTTCAGTAACTGACCCATTTGGAAATGCAATTATTGGTGTTCCGCATGACATGGCTTCAATAAGTACATAACCAAATGCTTCTCGATAGAAGGTAGGAAATATAACTGCTTTTGCTTTTTGAATCAACGGAATTTTTTCTTCAAGGGAAACCTCTCCAACATACCGAATATTTTTTCCATTAATATACGGCTCGACTTGTTCATGCCAGTATGTTTCAGATCCATAACTTCTACCAGCTATTTTTAAATTTTCTCCAGTATCAATACATGACTGAATAGCAATATGTGTTCCTTTGTCACGAGTAATTCTCCCAAGAAAAAGAATATAGTCATCTGGGTTTTCATTAAATGCAAAAAGGTCAGTATCAATTCCATGGTAAATATTTGCATACCAATTTAATTCCGGTAACTGTTCTCGCTGAGCAAGAGAAAAAGAAATATATTTTTCATCTTTATGTTTCAAAAGTATTGGCTTCATCCAGTCTTCGATAGGTGAATGAATAGAAATAAGTGTTGGTGTTTCTTTTTCAAGTCGAGAAAAGAAGCCTGTCATCACAGTCATATGACTGTGAATTATATCAAATATTCCTTTTCGAGCCTCAAGAAAGCAATCTGATACAAGAGACCATTGTTCGTAACGAGCTAATGATTTTGCAATATCTTCTGTATAACTTAATTGTAAGTCATGAATTTCTGCAGACGTTTTTGAATCTTTATGACCAAAAAGAGTCACGGAATTTCCTGCTTGAGAAAAACCTTCAGTTAATTGAGCTATATGAGAATAGATTGCTTTGTTTTGATCAAGCGCAATAGGGTGACTCGTGGTACTGATTTGTGCAATATGAAGCTTTCTTTTTGGCATAATTTTATTTTTTAATTAAAAGCTGGTAAATATTTTTTCATACTGTTGAAAAACTTTATCTGGATCATGCGTTTCAATAATATATCTTTGTAGTTTTTCAAATTTTGGGATAAAATTTTTTTGATTTTCTTGATAAAATTTTATTATTTCAAAAATCTTTTGTCCAGAATCTTTGGGGTCAATAATAAGTTTTTCTAATTTAAATTTCTTGTACACATCAACCCAACCTGTTTGTGATGAGATAATTACAGGAATTCCTTGTATAATAGATTCAATAACAACAGTAGGAGAAACATCAAAATTTGATGGAATAAGCGTTATATCTTGACTTCTGTAGAAGTTAATCAATTTTTTAGGTTCCATTGGATCGATAATATTAACGTACTGTAAGTATTCTTTTCTAAAATCTGATGAGATACCGTTAAATCGTTGAGTTACAGCAGTAACAGCAATAGGAATATTCTTTTGAGAAAGATATTTACCAAGTCGTAAAAGTGCGCTATGGTTTTTAATAGCATCCCAACGAGCAACAGATCCTATATTTTTTATATCTTTTACTTTAAAAGTTCTTGGTCTTTCAATTATTACAGGTAGAGGAATTGTAGTGTGTTTATTTTTTAGGTTATTTATATTGTGAATATTACAAAAAGCCTGCTTACTGAATTCATTTAAAAATATATGATAAGTATTTCCACGAGCAAGGTCTTTCTCAAGAGAACTTAGTACTTTTTGCATCTCTGAAGAAAAAGCATTTCCTGAACCTATTTTAATTTCTTTTTTCCAAATTCCAGCGTGCTGAATAACAGTTGGGATATTATTTTTATTAGCTACACAAAAAAGTATGTAGTTCGAAAGAGAATACCCATTGAGGAAAAGAACATCAGGTTGTACTATTGCAAGCGTTTTTTCAATTTCATTCACCCAAGGAGCAAGAAATTCCAAAAATTGTTTTTTTGTGAGGCTACTTTTGTAAATATTCTTTATCTTATCAGCAGGGTAGACAAGTTCGTAAAAATCATGTTGTTTTTTTGAAGTAATTTTCTTAGAAAATATTTCTTGGTTTTCAGAATTATGGGAAAAGAAAAAAGAAGTTAAATAGATATTTTTATTTTGAGAAAAATAATTGATAAATATCTTAACAAACCGACTTGGACCACCTTGTGGGATATTTTTATTTTTAGGGTGATTAGAATGACTGTCATTAAAAAGAATTTTTAACTTTTTTTGATTTAACATAAAAAAAATTATACATATTTTTAAAAAAAAGTAAATAGTTACAGTGTGGAAAACTACTCTTAATTTAAAAATAAATAAATGCTTTATAATATTTTGATAAATAAAAAATTACAAAGCATTTATTATCTTGCCAAAGTAGTACCTAATACAATAGAAATTAGTGATTATATTCGATTTAATCTTATTTTATTGGTTTATTTTTTATATATTACGTCGTAAAAGATATAGTTTGTTGGAACTATTCTGAAATAAAAGTGTCGTAAATAAATTTTACTCAAAAGACATCCGAAAGGGTGTCTTTTGTTTTTTATACCCAACTTTTCGTGGCAGTCACGAGTGCGCGGTTCACCCGAGCCGTTCACTCATGACTGCCATTTTTTATGGTGGCAGTACAAAGGTCGAACATTAACAACCAAAAAATCAAAAAGAGATATGGAAATGGAATTCACGATCGCAAAGCCGCGCGAAATAGTCGGCACCGGTCGCATTGGAACGGTCCACACATCAGCAAACAATCTTCTTGAAAGATTTGGAATGCCACATAACCAGATTCCCGATTCAAAAGAATCTGAATGGAAGGCTCCACTTGATGAGAAGGTCCGATTTGAATGGATGTTCAAATCAGTCGATGGAAAAACCGTGATCACCATATACGACTACAAAGACCGCACACCATTCCGAGACATCAACGAATGGCATGTGGGTGGAAAAGGAGATCGAGAAAAAATCAAAAAGTTTTTCAAGCTCTACCTACCATCAGGAACTCTTGAGATTGATAAATAAAACGAAGCCTTTCCGAGAGGGCAACACTATATGAAATCACTCAAGCAAACCCGAGCAGTTACCTACAGACGATATGGCATACCAGCCTTAATTCTCGAAGGTAAGTGGCTCGAAGAAAAGTATCGATTACGAATAGGCGATGTAGTCGATATTGATTATCAGCCTAAAGAAATCAGATTGCAGAAAAACCAAAAGCTATCCCTACAGCGCAGGGAAAAACTCAAGGAAAAAGAAGCAATCAAAAGAAAGCTCTATGACAACCAAACAGGAAATCAAGAAACTCCTCAGGGAGAGAGCCTTGAGCATAGTGGATGAAAGAATCCTGCCAGAGACACTCGACAATATAGCCGAATGGACTGGAGAACTCATGGGAAAACTCACAACCCTAGATCCCAACAACCAAAAGCAGATTGATGAAGCATTCAGCCTTCTGCATGAAGGACTTGTAAAGGAAACAATTGAGCAATTAGTCGAACCGCTCAGTGAAAGGAGAAAAAAATTATTCGCAAAAAAATAAAAGACCCCCCGAAGGGAGACTCTTACATACAGATACATCGTATCAAGACCTCTTCGTGGAGTCAATAGTAAAAACTATGACAACACAAATATTAGAAAGAAAAGTGGTCCCAATCGCACAAGAAGAAAACTTCTTCACCGCAATTGGAAACACAAAGCCCTACTTCAAAGCAGCATTTGAAGGAGAGCCAGGTACCGGCAAAAGCTGGAGTGCCGCATTAGTAGCAATCGGTCTTCACAAAAAGATCAAGAGCAAGAAACCCATTGTCCTTATTGATACCGAGAAAGCATCAAAGTTTCTAGTCCCTCTTTTTCAAGAGCATGGAGTAGAAGCGGTGGTACGTGAGACACACTCACTCGCAGACTTGGTAACAGCAATGAAGATCTGCTCCGAAGGATATTCAGACATTGTAGTGATCGACAGTATCACTCACATCTGGATGGACTTCCAAGAAGCGTATAAGCGAAAGCTTAATCGCCAAACATTCCAAATTCAAGACTGGATGTCAATCAAGTCTGAATGGAATAAATACTTCTCAATCCCATTGGTACAGTCACCATTGCACATCATTGCAACAGGTCGAGTGTCTGACCGAATGGAGCAAGAAGTAGATGAGGATGGTCGCAAAGAATTTACTAAGACAGGAGTAAAGATGCAGGCTGAGAAAAACGCCGCATACGAATTCGATGTCTTGGTACTTATGGAACGACACGAACTCATTCAAAGAAAAAAGCGTGAAGTATGGCGACAAGCCACTGTCCTCAAAGGTCGAGGAAATCTACTTGATGGAAAGGTTTTCAAAAACCCAACATATGAAGATTTTGCTCCAGCTATTGAAGCGGTCATCAAAGATCCTGTAGCTGCAAGATTCAGTCCAACAGAGCGAGATGCTGGTGAACTGATCCGAACTGAAGAAGATAAACGCAAATGGGTAAATGAGAAAAAGCGATGGCTAGAAGAAATTGAAGGATACCTAGTATCAATCTGGCCAAGTACAAGTGCAGCAGAAAAGAAAAATAAAGTTGATGCACTTGAGTACGCATTCGGAACCAGAAGCTGGTCCGCAATTGAAGCGATGCATCCAGAAGCTCTAGAGGATGGGTACGCAAAGATTCAAGAATTTACTCAAAAGAAGATTGCTGAAGCAAAAGGTGAACTACCACCGGAACCAACTCCGATGGAAAAATTCGAAAAAGATCTTCGAGAATCCAAAGAAGATAAACCGAAGAAGTCCACTGTCAGCGTCCGCAAGGCTGTAACAAGTGGCAAGTAGTTAGCTTGGCCACTGACTCAGCCCTGGTCGCAGTGGCACGAGGGCTGAGATCGGGGGCGAAGTGCTCCCGAAGGTAAGCATGTGGCGGAATAGGTAGACGCTTATGGCACGCGTGAAAAGTCCATGGGACTACACGTAAGACAGTTACCTCGCAGGTCGAGAAATTAATACTGTCATGTGAGGTGCAAATCCTCACCAGACTTACAACAGAGAAAACATCGATAGGGCTTATCGATGCTTTCTCTCTTCATAAAAAAACTATGTATGAACACAAAAACAACTTAATACCAAATAGCACACAGGTCCCGAATGTAATTCTGGATCTAGTAATCCCTCGATTGCCGGAAGCCGAGGGACGATGTCTTCTGTATATTTGCAGGCGAACTTTTGGATTCCATAAAGAATCTGATCGTATAAGCTTCTCGCAATTTATAGATGGCATAAAGGATCGCACCGGCAAAGTCCTTGATTATGGCGCAGGTTTAGCGCGTGCATCAGTTGCAAAAGGACTCAAAAATCTTGCTCAAGCGGATGCAGTAATTGTTAGAACAACAACCAAGGGAAACTTCTACCAAATCAATCTCTCAATGGATGTGGATAAAGTGGTTCAACTAGTGAACCAGTATAGTGGCAATACCAAAAGTGGTTCAGCTACTAGACCGAAAGCGGTTCAGGTAGTGAACACACAAAACCTAGGAAACAAAGAGAAAGAAAGTAATACGCAGTCAGTGACTGCGCTCCCAAAAAAAGAAAGAAGTCTCCATTCAAGACTCGTTGAATATTTTCATAATACAGCAAAACAGACACGAGGAATCAGTGTGGCAATAACCAAGGCTGATGGAAAAAACCTCAAGCGTGTAATCGATACCAACACACTCACCGAAGACGATCTAGAAAAATTGATCCTGTATTTCCTAGGATCAGGTCATTTCAGAAATCTTTCTCCAAGTATAAGCACATTCTTGTCAGCAACGGTCCTCAATGGATTGGTAGATAACATGCGTAACAATCCAAGGTTCTGGAAAGAACTTGATGACTTAACTCAGAGATTCAAGTACGTAGGCACAAAAGAAAACAAGGCGATGATCGAGCGCTTTGAAGCATTAAAAAAACAGTTTCTTGAAAAATTAATAATCAATAAAACCATATGAAAAAAATAATCACTTTTACGGTAAAGGGAAACAATGAAGACTGGCACGGCAATCCTATTCCATACATGAGAGTCGTGGGTCGCGCACTCTGGCTTCCAAAAGCTCGGAGATACAGTGCATGGAAAACATACGTTCGCAAATGGTTCTATGCGGACTATCCAGAATACCTCATGCATGCAGGCAAAAAGATTTTGATAGATGTTCAACCATTTACAACAAGCTCCGCATCAAAAGCACGAATGGATATAAAAATATTCTGGATGAATGGCATACACGGAGATCCTGACAACATCTTCAAGGGTATAGCCGATGCATTATTTAAAAATGAC
>CAZUGR010000004.1:0-39599 GCA_964620145.1 uncultured Candidatus Saccharibacteria bacterium | reverse complement strand
GAGTAGGACGAATTGTACGAATGCATGCAAACGATCGTGAAGAAGTGAAAAAAGTATTTGCAGGAGATATTGCTGCAATTGTAGGATTAAAAGATGTTAAAACATCTGACACACTTTGTGATGTGAATAATCCAATTGTTTTGGAAGAAATTAAAATTCCAGAACCAGTAATCTCACTTAAAATTGAACCAAAAACAAAATCAGACCAAGAAAAACTCGGTTTGGCATTATCACGATTAACCAGTGAAGATCCAACTTTCCGAGTAACTACTGATCAAGAAACAGGCGATACAGTAATTTGGGGAATGGGGGAATTACATTTGGATATTATTGTAGATCGTTTGAAACGAGAATTCAACGTAGAAGCAAATACAGGGCGACCTCAAGTAGCATACAAAGAAACAATCACTACAGAAACAGAGGTTGAAAATAAATACGTTAAACAATCAGGAGGAAAAGGACAATACGGACATGTTAAGTTACGCGTTAAACCTCTTGATTATTCAGTAGCAGAAGAAGATCTTCCAAAAAATACAAAGCGTTCAAATGGTCTTGAATTTATCAACAATATTAAAGGAGGTGTTGTTCCACAAGAATATATTCCTGCAGTTGAAAAAGGCGCACGAGAAGCTATGTCACGAGGTATCCTTGCTGGGTACCCAATGGTAGATATGTCAGTTGAATTATTTGATGGTTCGTATCATGATGTAGACTCGAGTGAAATCGCCTTCAAAATTGCAGCATCACAAGCTGTTCAAGAAGCTGCACAAAAAGCTCGACCAGTACTCCTTGAACCAATGATGGATGTAGAAATCACAATTCCAGAAAAATTCCTCGGAGATATTACTGGAAATGTTTCATCAAAACGAGGGCAAATCGAATCAGTAGATGATCGAGGAATGGTAAAAGTTGTTCGTGCGATTATTCCATTATCAGAAATGTTTGGATATATGTCAACACTTCGATCAATGACCGAAGGACGAGGTGCGTTCAGTATGGAACCTGCTCGATATGATATTGTTCCACAAAATGTTGCTGATGAAGTAATTAAATCTCGAAAGTAAAAAATAAAAAACAATCACTCGTGGTTGTTTTTTATTGCACAGTATATGCTCTATGATATACTAATAAATAGTATGGGACTTTTTTCTTCTCCAAAAGAATCACTACAAGCTTTTGTTCGTGTAGATAGTATTGGAATTTCATTTGTTGTATATAGTCTAACCTCACAAAAGGTTTCTTATAGTGATACTTGTTACTTCTCTCAAAATATTGTGGGTGATCGATATGATTTTTTGGTGAAACAAGTACAATTATCTCTCCATACTATTTTAGAAAAAGTACAGACACGTTCAATAGATAAAGTGACTATTATTTTTAGTGAACCATGGTCACATTCAATTCGTAGACAAGTTAGTTATCAACGAAAAACTTCTTTTAAAATAACTCAAAATTTTATCCAAGACATTATTAATCGTGACCAAAAAAAAGTTATCCAAGAATTACATATTAACGATATTCATAATCAGAATGATTTGATGGATCCGTATTATCTAAACTTTTCAATTTCTGGATATCAAGTAGAAAATCCTTGGAATAGAGTAGTTAATAACATTACTATAGATTACACAACAGGTTTTTCCGATCAGTCATTGTCAGCAATTTTAAAAACAATTATTCACGAGAAATTAAAAATACCTTTATTAAATATCTATACACAACATTACCAAAATTTCCTCTTACAATTTTCAAGGAAATTACAACTTGATCATGCGTTGATAATTGATTGGTCAGGCTACACAACTGATGTGTCTGTTTTACAGCAAAAAACATTTACACAAACAGGAACATTACCACAGGGAATAGTTTCTTTAAAACAAGATATTGCAAAATTATTATTAATTCCATTTCATGAGCTTGATACGTTACTCCAGCTCTATCAAAAAGGACTTTTATCAGAAAAAGTTATTTTTCAAATAGAATCAGTTTTAGAAAAAGTTTTTATTCATTGGGAAGAAGATTTCCAAATTTTCTGTGCTAATGCGGTAACAAGAGGTGATGTTATGTACAAGGTTTTTTGGACAAACAACAATGATAATATTGTTCAATTTTTTATGAATCGTTTGTCACAAGACACAGCACTTTTCCCAGTATTGTTTGGGAGTACACAAGTAACATTTATTCCTACTCAAGATATTTTTAATTCATCTACATATTCAATGTTAGACTCAGAATACTCAGAGCAAGATAAAATTATTATCAGTACATTGTTTAAGTAATACATAATATATATGCAGAGAAAGGTCGGACAAGATGTAATTTTAAAGAAACCTCAGAAAAAAAATGAGGCTTTTCCTCGTAGAGAGAAAATTTTAATACAAGAAGTAAAAAAAGAAAAAATTACTCCAAAAGTAAATACTCAACTACATAAAAAAGTAATCCAGAGAGAAAATATTTTATCTGAAAAGAAGATTCAGAACTATAATACAAATTCTTTTTCGAATAAAGGTTACACTATTCCTCCTCAAGAAAGAAAAACTGCGGTAAAAGGTGGTATTCTCTGGTTTTTTGTAATTTGCGCTTTCTTGGTATTAATTGTTACACTGGGAACTTTTTTTGCTCGTGCTCGTATTGCAATTGTGTTAGAGCAAAAGAATTATCCGATTGACGTACAAGCAATACTTGCAGTAGAACCTCAACAGAATCAAATTTTATTCAAAACAATACAAGTGCGAGATGAACAATCGATTATTGTACCTTCTACAGAAAAACAATCAGTGAATACTCACGCAAAAGGGAAGGTGCGACTTTTTTCAAAAAATAAACAATCAACATTTATTCCTACTGGAACATTATTAACAAGTTCTCAAGGGAAAAATTTTAAAACAATTACCGCAGTTACTGTTCCTGGAATAGGAGGGAATCAATTGCCTGGACATATTGATGTAGAGGTTCAGGCAGAGCAAAGTGGTGGTGATTATAATGGTTTGCTTGATGATTTTGTATTACCACATTTTTCCCAAATCATGGGGCGTTCATTGTCTGAAACTGCTGGTGGGAATACTGGGGAACAGTTTGTCATCAGTGAAGCGCAATTAATTGATGCAAAAACATCAGTTCGGTCAAGAATAGAACGAAATCACCCATTTAGTTTTTTGGTAAATCAAGTTCCAGAACAGTATAGAATTTCAGAATCATTAGTAGATGTATCAGAGATTGTTTTTCATACCGAGAATATTCCCGAAGGTGTAAAAGTTTCTGCGAATCGAACTATTATGGGTGTCATGTTTGCACAAGAAGACTTTTTGAATTTTTTGGAAATATATATGCCAGAATCAGAACAATCGTATATGGACATTTTTGATGCTTCAAAAATTTCTATAAAACTAGCAGATAATGCATCGTTACATTCCCCAGATACTATTTTGGTAAATATTTCAGGATCTTTCGAAGCGCAAGCTCGTTTTGATAAAGAAAAAATTCTTTCCTCAATCGCAAGAAAAAAGAAAAACGAAGCTATTACATTCCTTCAATCAATTTCGGGTGTAAAACAGGCAACAATAACTATTTTTCCACCATGGGCAACTGTAATTCCAGACAAGATTTCTCGTATCTTGTTTACTATTGATTATAAAAATGAATAAGGTAATTAAAGTAAGAGAAAAAAGTCAAGGAAAACTTGACTTTTTTCTCTGTTCTGCTATGATGGCTATATTCTTTATATGAGTACACCAGAAAAAGACGACATCATTGTATTAGCAACAGTTATTGAAGCATTACCGAACACTATGTTTCGTGTAAAGCTCAAAGAAAACGATCAGGTAATGGTTGCATACCTTTCAGGAAAAATGAAACTACATCGAATCAAGGTTCTCCTTGGTGACACTGTTTCAGTTCTCTTGGATCCATATGGAGGAAAGGGTCGTGTTGTCAAAAGAATGTAATTGTGCTACACTGCGAATCGCGTAACACAATTTGTGTTTCTCTATAATATTTAATTATCAGCATTTTAGTTAAGTCATATCTACTGACTCTTAACATGAAAGTACAATCATCAATCAAAAAAATTAGTCCAGATGACATTATTGTGCGTCGAGGTGGTCGTCTGTATCGTATTAACAAGAAAAATCCACGCCACAAAGCGCGTCAATAATAATTTTCTCAATCAATTTTATGCGTATCCTTGGTATTACACTTCCAGATAATAAACAAACACAATACGGACTTACCGCAATTTACGGTATTGGACTTTCTCGTGCAAATTCTATTCTTGTACAAGCTCAAGTAGATCCGGTTAAAAAAATAAAAGACTTAACCTCTGATGAAGAAAATGCAATTCGTAAAATTACTGAAGACTTAAAGTTAGAAGGTAATCTTAAACGAGAAGTAAGTCAAAATATTAAACGACTCAAAGATATCGGTGCTCATCGAGGAATGCGACATTCACGAGGATTACCTACTCGAGGTCAACGAACCAAGACTAATTCACGAACGGTTCGAGGGAACAAACGAACTACTATGGCATCTGGTCGACGAAAAGAAAGTAAGACTTAGTCAATCTTCATCTATTCTCACATTTTTATTTATTATTTTTATTTGTTACTACATTTAGTACTCTTTCAATCCTATGGGAAAAAAACGTATCGTAAAACAAGAAGGTCAGCGAGTAAATAAAAGCTTGAAAGATCGAGCTCTTTCCCGCGTACCAAAGAAAAAACTTGTAAGTGGTATTCTCCACGTGCAAGCAACTTATAACAATACCAAAGTAGTATTGACTGATAAAGACGGAAACTCAATCATGTCAGCATCATCAGGATCTCTTGGTTTCAAAGGTGCAAAAAAATCAACTCCTTTCGCAGCTGCAAAAATTGGTGAAGTACTTGCAGAAAAAGCTCAAATGATTGGATTGAAGGAAGTTGATATTGTAGTGAAAGGTGTTGGTTCAGGTCGTGAATCAGCTATTCGTTCATTTATTGCTCGAGGAATTGATATTTTATCTATCAAGGATAAAACCCCAGTTCCGTTTAATGGACCACGTCCAAAAAAAGCACGTCGTGTGTAATGTTTTATAATCTCTTATGTCTACTACTAAAAAATATAAAATTTGTCGTCGATTAGGTGTGGGAATATTTGAAAAATGTCAAACACAAAAATTCCTCGCTCGACAAAAGACCGGGAAAAAAGAAACACGGGTACGTCGTTCTGATTACGGTCTTCAATTTATTGAAAAGCAAAAAATTCGATTCTCTTATGGAGTTCGTGAAAAACAATTCGTGAATTATGTAAATCTTGCTATGGCAAGTAAATCAGTAAAACCAGCAAACTTCTTGTCACAGCTTTTAGAACGACGACTTGATAATGTTGTGTATCGATTAGGACTTGCATCATCACGAGCACTTTCTCGACAAATTGTTTCTCATGGACACATTTTGGTAAATGGAAAGAAAATGAATATTCCATCTTATCAAGTACAAAAAGGTGATGTTGTAACTATTCGTGAAGGTAGTAAAAAAACAAAACTTTTTACAGAAATTGCAGCAAAATTAAAAGGGTACAAAACTCCAGATTGGATGAAATGGACTCCAGATTTTGCACAAGCAACAATTACTGAAACTCCGAAAGAAACTGATCCGTTTCTTAATCCACAGGCAGTTATCGAGTTCTATAGTCGATAATCCTTGAATTGTTTTTTGTAAAGCTTTTCTTTGAGTGCGTACAACCTATGGTTTACAATTTTATACTTTTAATCAAGTATAAAAGAGGTTATTAGCATGTTAAGTTTCCAATCAGGAAACACATAAAACAACGCATTATGTATTCTACTTCAATTGTTCTCCCTTCAAAATTTAAAATCATTTCTGAAACTCCAACATCTGGAGTTTATGAAATAGAAGGACTTGCTCCAGGATATGGACACACGCTTGGTAATTCATTACGACGTATTATTCTTTCATCTATTTCTGGAACAGGAATTACATCTTTCAAAATTCATGGAGCAGCTCACGAATTTGACACCATTACAGGTGTTCGTGAAGATGCACTTAATATTGTACTTAATCTGAAACGAGCTCGTTTTCATTTGATCGGTGATGAACCAGTAACTATTACGTTAGTTGCTACAAAATCAGGTGTAGTTACTGCTGGTGAATTTACTACAGGAGGACTTGTAGAAGTATTAACTCCAGATCAACCAATTGCAGAAATTACTGACAAAACTGGACGACTTGAAATTGATATTACACTCGCAAAAGGTTTGGGAATGATCCCTCGAGAAACTCTTATCAAAGAAAAAGCAGAAGTTGGACATATTGTTATGGATGCAGTTTTTACTCCAATCACCAAGGCATCATACGAAGTAGAAAATATGCGTGTGGGAGATCGAACTGACTATAATCGGTTACGAGTAATGATTGATACTGATGGTGCAGAAACACCAAGTATCATTCTTTCAAAGGCGTTGAGAATTATGCTTGATCAATTCAAAGCTATTCTTGACCTCAAAGAATTTACTATACCAGATATATCTCCTGAATCAAAAACAGTAGAAACAACTATTGAATCAATAGAAGAAGATGAAGAAGAATTAGAGGAAGAGGTTGACATGACTGATGTTCTCAAAACAAGAATTGACTCTATTCAATTATCAACCCGAACATTAAATGCATTATCAGAAGCAGGAATTCGAACTGTTGGAGGATTAATCCAAAAAACAGAAAAAGACCTTCTCGATCTTAATGGGTTTGGTGAAAAAGGACTTAAAGAACTCAAAGAAGTCCTCGATGATTTCGGACTTGCATTAAAAAAATAAATCAGTAGTATACAAAATATTCATTAATTATTAATTTTTTAAAATATTATGCGACACCATAACCAAAACAGAAAATTTGGACGAAAAACCAACGTTCGACGTGCATTCTTGCGATCATTGGCTCGTGCGCTTGTGATGGAGGGTCGCATTATGACTACCGAAGCTCGAGCGAAAGAAATTCGACCAATAGTTGAAAAAATGATCACTCGTGCAAAATCAGGTAATACACTTACGAATATTCGTCTTATTACCTCTACAATGGGTGGACAAGTTGATGTTGCACAAAAACTTGTTCGTGACATTGCTCCAAAATATGACACACGAAATGGTGGTTATATTCGAATTATTAAAGCTCCAGCACGTCAAAGTGATGCTGCTCCGATGGCTTTAATTGAATTAGTTTAATCAGGTTTAACGCTTACTTTATTATGAAATACACTCTCGATGCTACAAATAAAAAATTGGGACGTCTTGCAACAGAAATTGCGACTATTTTACGCGGGAAAAATTCACCTGATTTCACTCCGAATAAACTCTCAGGAAACGTGGTAGAAGTTATCAATGCAAGTAAACTTGATCTTACTGACAAGTTAGAAGATACTTACAAAACATATTCTGGATATCCAGGAGGTTTGAAATACGAAACTCGAGGAAGTTTAATGAAACGTCGTGGGGTCTCAGAAGTGCTCGTGCGAACAGTTCGTGGTATGCTTGCTCGTACAAAATTACGAGAAGACATGATCAAAAATCTTAAAGTTACTGAATAATTATTATGGCTACAACATTGGACAAAACAAAATATGTTCCTGCAATTGGACGAAGAAAAACTTCAACAGCGCAAGTTCGACTTGTTTCTGCAGATAAAACTTCAGTAATTGTTAATGATCGTTCAGTGAATGATTATTTCCCAACAACAGAATTATTCAAAACTGCTATGGGAGCACTCCACACTGCTGAAAATGTTGCTGAATATGCAGTAACAGTAAAAGTAGTAGGAGGAGGAATTCATTCACAAGCAGAAGCGGTTCGCCACGGAATTGCTCGAGCATTAGTGAAGATTGACGAAGAATTCAAAACTGATTTGAAAAAAGCTGGATTTTTGAAACGAGATGCGCGTGCAAAAGAACGACGCAAATTCGGATTGAAAAAAGCTCGAAAATCATCACAATGGTCAAAACGATAATACGTTTTCAAAACATTCCCGAGAGGGGATTTTTTGTTTTTGTTATATATATTGACAAATTATTTAAATTATGATTTTTTTTTAAATTTAATTGATTATGAGAATTTTATTTTTTAGTATCGGATCCGCGTGTTTCCTTATTTATCTTTTTCTTATTTTAACTTTAGGTAGTTCTAAACCAGAAGGTATGGAAGGTTATAGTGAAGAAATTACTTTATTAGCAATTAGAATTATGGCAATAATTGCCATAATTGGAATGATTTCCTTTGCTATTTCTAATTTCTTGAAAGGCAAGATTTTTAAGTAATTTTTTAAGCCAAGTAGGTTTATCCGAACGGCTTTTTTTATTTCCCAAATTATGTATAATCAAGGTGTTCATTCCGAACGAAAATTATTGGTAATATATTGTAATAATTATGTCTGATGAAAAAGAATTTGAACAATTTGATGAAATAGAAACAATTAACGATGAACAGGTGGAAGATTTGGAATTCGAAGAACTCGACTGGGTAGGAGATGAAAAAAAAGATAAAGCAAAATTAAAAGATTTACGAGAAAAATTAAAACAATCACAAGCTGAATCTCGGGAACACTTAACGGCGTTGCAACGAGCCCGGGCAGATTATGTAAACTTAAAAAAAGAAAAAGATGAGGTAGCTGATGTAGTAAAACAAAAAACTACTGAACGAATCATGCTTGGATTTTTGCCAGTGCTCGATAGTTTTGATATGGCAATGGGGAATACGGATGCATGGAATGCAGTGGATGCAAATTGGCGAGTAGGTGTGGAATATATTTATAATCAGATGAAAACAGTACTCGATGATTATGGGGTAACAGAAATTTCTGCCGCTAATGTAAAATTTGATCCAATGCTCCATGATCCAATGGAAGCAAAAGAAACAGAGGATGAAAAACTTGATGATGTTATTGAAAAAATAATTCAAAAAGGATATAAAATGGGAGATAAGATAATCCGCCCTGCAAAGGTTATTGTTTGGAGAAAGAAATAAAAAAACGCATAGTGCGTTTTTTTATTTCTGAAAAATTTGCAACAGTTCCTCAGTGGTTTCTATATCTAATTCACTTGTAGTAATAATCATTATTTCAGTAGTTAATCCTAAATCTTTTTTGATATTCATAAACAGGTGTTCATATGGAAATGGAGAAACCCATGCAGAATTTTTAAGCAGAATAAACCCTGCTTTTTTTAATAAATATCGTAGTGCATCGCGTTCGTTTTTTCGTGATTCTGGGAGATCGATCAGAATGATGCGCCATTTACCATCCCAGTTTGGGAGGAGGGAAGTTTCGCTTTCTAATTGCAAGGTGGTCGCCTTTTTCCGACCCGAATCCGTTAGGCGTGCATAATTGTTCTGACCAGAAAAATGGCGTTCTACGACACCTGAATCAATCAATCCTCTCAATGATCGATTAAGGGCATATTGTGCCTTTTTTGGGTCATTTTTTGCCTCTGAATCGCTATTTTTCAATAATCCGTCGGTTATATCAGAAAAAGACAGAATCTTGTGTTCCGAGAGAATTTTCAATATTTTTTTGGAATAGTCATTATTTTTCATAATATATATTATATCGACAGTATACCATTTTTATTGTATTTAAACAAATATTTCATGGTCGTGAAAAACTTGTCAAAAAATATTTTTTCGTTTATACTATAAATAACTTCGGAATTGTTGTTATTCAGAACGAAGAAATTATTAAAATTTAACAAATAATTTTAAATATATGTCAAAAATAATCGGAATTGATCTTGGAACCACAAACAGTGCGGTAGCGATTATCGAAGGTGGTCAACCAAAAATTATTGAAAACGCAGAAGGTGCGCGAACAACTCCATCAATTGTCGCGCTTGCAAAAAATGGTGAACGATTGGTGGGACAACTCGCAAAACGACAAGCCGTTACGAACCCAGAAAATACTATTTTTGGTATCAAGCGATACATGGGACACAATTGTAACGATGAAGTAGTGCAAAAAGACAAGGCTCATTCTCCATTCAAGATTACCGAAGGTCCTGAAAATTGTGTGGTGATTGCGCTTGGTGATAAAGAATATCGACCAGAAGAAATTTCTGCGATGATTCTTACAAAAATTAAAACAGATGTCGAAGCAAAATTGGGTGAAAAAATTACTGAAGCCGTAATTACAGTTCCAGCATATTTCAATGATGCACAACGACAAGCAACGGTAAACGCAGGAAAGGTTGCAGGACTCGAGGTAAAACGAATTATTAATGAACCAACAGCAGCAGCACTTGCATACGGATTTAATTCTAAAAAAGAACAAAAAATTGCTGTGTACGACTTTGGAGGAGGAACATTTGATATTTCAATCCTCGAAGTTGGTGAAGATATCGTAGAGGTAAAATCTACTGATGGAGACGCGAGTATGGGAGGTGAAGACATCGACCGAGAAATCATCAAATGGATCGGAGATGAATTCAAAAAAGATTCAGGAATTGATGTTACAAAAGATGTGCTTGCATTGCAACGACTCAAAGAAGCCGCAGAAAAAGCAAAGCATGAACTTTCAACAACGAATGAAACAGAAATCAATATTCCATTCATCGCACAACAAGACGGAGTTCCACAACACTTGATGATGAAAATGTCTCGTGCAAAATTGGAAGAACTCGCTGCGTCATACATCGATAAATCTATTGCAATTACTAAACGAGCCATTGAAGCTTCTCCATTTTCAATTTCTGAAATCGATGAAATTATCATGGTTGGAGGACAAACTCGAATGCCAAAAATTGTAGAAGAGGTAAAGAAATTGTTTGGAAAAGAACCAAACCGTTCAATTAATCCAGACGAGGTAGTAGCATTAGGTGCTGCAGTACAAGCCGGAGTTCTCCAAGGAGATGTAAAAGATGTATTACTCCTTGATGTGATTCCATTGTCACTTGGAATTGAAACAATGGGAGGTGTTGCGACAAAATTAATTGAACGCAATACGACTATTCCAACATCAAAATCTCAAGTATTTTCAACTGCTGCAGATAACCAAACATCAGTAGAAATCCATATTACTCAAGGTGAACGACCAATGGCAACTGACAACAAATCTCTCGGACGATTTGTGTTGGGTGATATTGCGCCAGCCCCACGAGGAATTCCTCAAATCGAAGTAACTTTTGATATTGATGCGAACGGAATCTTGAATGTAAAAGCACTTGATAAAACAAGTAACAAAGAAGCAAGTATCACAATTCAAGCAGGTGGAGGACTATCTGATGATGATGTGAAAAAAATGCAAGAAGATGCAGAAAAATATGCAGACGAAGACAAGAAAAAGAAAGAATTAGTTGATAAACGAAACGAAGCAGAATCAGCGATTTTTGCAGCAGAAAAATCTTTGAAAGATTATGCAGAAAAAATCCCTACAGAAACAAAAGAGTCAATCGAAACTAAAATTAAAGAATTGAAAGAAGTAAAAGATAAAGATGATGCAGCTGCAATTGATACAGCAACAATGAATCTTTCAAATGAAATGATGAAGATTTATGAAGTAATTCAAAATCCGCCAACTGGCGGAGAGCAAGAAAAAACAGCTGCGGATGCAACTGCGGAAACTGGTTCAGAAGAAACTGTGTCAGATGAAAATCAAGAAAAAGCCGGAGAATAAAAAACCAGCTTCTTTACCAAACAGAATATTATTCTGCTTGGTATAAGGAGCTGGTTTAAGAAAAATTATTTTAAAATCATATTTTTGCACTCGTGAAAAATTCGTGGATCAGTTATGTAACTGAAAACAAGTGCGACAACAATGACTGCAAAAAAGCAGAAAATAATAAAAAGGATAAGGGTAATTAACCCTAAAATGTTTTTTGTTTTCGTCATGATATTATATTTTTATATAAAGTAATATATTTTTTATTATTTGTCAAGTATATTAAATCTCGTATTTATTTGTATTCAATAAGGCTAAATAAAAAACTGGGGAATAAAAAACAACCCTGTTTCTCTTCCGAATGTAAATTCGGGGGAGTGTACAGGGTTGTGAGGTTTAGAATCCTTATGAAAATATTTCTTACTTACCAGGCATCGGGATTTCCCTCCTGTTGATCTAATGTTGGATACTTCTTCGGAAATAACCAAGGACTTCCACTATCTCTTGTAATATATTGTATACGGAACGCAGAGAAGATTGACTTTCTTGGAATAGAAATGTTATTTTTTTCTAATAATTTTCTCTTTCTAATTTGATTAGATTTTCTAATTCTGATAAAATCATCGTACTCTATACCAAGTTTTAAAAGGTCTTCATTTGAAAAATGTTTCCAAGTTAAAAATCGTTCACTATCCCAATCGTCAGTTCCTAAATGGAGAATAATTTCAGGTAGTATGTCATGATAACTTTTAGTACAAAATGAACGGAAAAGTTTGTGGAAGTCATGATATTCTTCATCGTAAGGAACTATGAAATTTCTTTTGGAAAAATCAATATCTGGTTTTTTTTCTGATCCTTTTCCATAGCAAGCCAAGAATGGACTAGATTTAGAATATCCATCATTCAGCATCGTATTCTCAAGAATCATAAGTGGCTGTTCAGGGTTCTCTCCTGTTTCAATTGGGCCAAAGCCAATTATTTCAATCATAATGTCCCAAGGTGCAGTATAAAGTTCTATCTTACTCATTGTGTTTTGTTTTTAGTTGTGAAAAGAATTTTTATCAAAAATTATTATAAATAAACTAAATATTTTGTCAAGTATTTCAAATCTCTTATTTATTTGTATCAAATAGAAATAAAAATAGAGGTGAGAAACCTCGGCTGTTGTCATTCCGGACTTGATCCGGAATCCAGAATATATGCGAACGAAAATCTTTTATGTTTACATACTCGTAAATGATCGTAATGGTACGATTTATATTGGAGTTACGAGTAATCTTGAAAAACGCATAAAAGAGCATAAAACAAAAATCCATGATAAAAGTTTCACTGCAAAATATTCTGTGAATAATCTTGTTTATTATGAAAGTACTGAAAATTCTGAATCTGCAATTGCTCGAGAAAAGCAGCTAAAAAACTGGAAAAGAAAATGGAAATTAGATCTAATAGAAAAAACAAATCCAGAGTGGAAAGACTTATCTAAAGATTGGTAAAACTCTGGATCCTGAATCAAGTTCAGGATGACAAATACAAAATTCACTGTATACTAAATGAACTTATGTCAAAAGATTATTATAAAATTTTAGGAGTTGAAAAAACCGCATCTGATGCGGATATTAAAGTTGCTTTTCGGAAATTGGCTCATCAACATCATCCTGATAAAAACGGAGGTGATGATAAAAAATTCAAAGAAGTAAACGAAGCATATCAAACTCTTTCTGATAAAAATAAACGAGCTCAATACGATCAGTTTGGGTCTGATGGTCCACAATTCGGAGGTGGAGGAGGAAATCCGTTTGGACAAGGTGGGTTTGGTGGTTTTTCATGGGAAGATATCATGCGACAGGCTCAGCAAGGTGGAGGTGCGCAATTTGATATGGGCGATATTGATCTTGGTGATTTGTTTGGAGCTGCGTTTGGGTTTGGTGGACGACGCGTTCGTAAGGGGCGAAATGTCGAGGTAGAAATCCGTATGACATTCAAAGAATCAGTTAGAGGATTTACCAAAGAAGTCAATGTTCCAGATTATAGGGACGGAGTACAAAAAGGAATGAAAAAAGTAAAAGTTACGATCCCAGCAGGTGTGGATGATGGTCAGCAGTTACGCATGGACGGAGCAGGGGAAACGGTTACTGATGGACGAGCAGGGAATTTATTTATCTTGGTTCGTGTGGAAAAACATCCAACAATTTATAAAGAGGGGAATAATTTGATTATGGATTTGTCGGTATCATTGCGTGATGCACTCCTCGGGAAGAAAATCAAAATTGAAACATTGGACGGAACAGAAACCGTTGAAATTCCAGAATGTATGTCAGTAGGTCATGTGATTAAATTGAAAGGAAAAGGGGTGTCGCAAGGATTCATGCGTAGTGGTGATTTCTTAGTAGTAACACATATTAAAATGCCGAAAAAACTTTCAAAAGATGCACAAAAAAGTATCGAAGATATTGCAAAAGAATTAGATGTTTGGAAATAAAAATCGCTTGTGCGGTTTTTATTGACTTCATTTTAAAGATATGTATAATAATAATCAGACATTTGTTCACAAAAAACTTTATAAACATGGAAAATCAACAAGAAAAGGAAATTTTAAACGAAGTAAAACATTTATCAGGAAGAAAGTTGTCATTTTATGTGCTACTTATTTTTCTTTGCTTTGGTATATTTGGTGTGATAATTCCTGCGTTTCTATTACCAGAAATTACAGGAAAATCATTTGGTAGTTATCCCGAAATCACTAAAATAATCTTAGTGATAGAGTACTCATTAATGACCCTTATTCCACTTTCTTATATCTTTGGAAGAAATAATAAGAATTCTTGGAAAAAAGAACTCAAGCAAAACATTGATTTATATGATCATATGATAGAGAGGCTTGAATCACAAAAACAAGAAGTGTCTGATTATTACCAGGGTGAAATTGAGATAACAAGAGAAAAGATTGAATCTTATAAGAAAGATTTTTCTCTTGATCGAAAAGAAATAATTTCCAGGCATGTGGATTTATTAAAGAAAAAGGATGCTGATTTAGAGGATTTTTATAAAAATATTGAGTCTGTTCCAGATGGTTTTGTAAAAATTACTGGAAAAAAAGAAATTGAAGACCTTTTTCAAGAAGTTGAAGATTGGGGTTTGGATGAAATTTCTTGTATCCATAAAGATGATGAAAAGTCTCTGAAAGGTTGGGATGAGTTGTTTGAAAAAATTTCTTCAGATTATCAGCAGGCGATTGTTGAAACAAGAGAAAAGATTAATAATTTTGCTGAAAGAGTGGTATTGCAAAAAAAGTTTATGAAAATCTGTTAAAACAGATAGAGCATGGTCACAGTTGACCATGCTCATTTTTTATACTCTCTTAATTTTTTGCCCTTCGTCGGTATCTTTGATTTCGTATCCTAAAGCATAGATTTCATTTCGCAATAGATCAGCACTGTGCCAGTCCTTGTGACTACGAGCGATTTCTCGTTCTTTCAAAAGTTTCTGAATATTTTCAGGAATTTCTGAAATATCGACAGGTTGTTGTTCGGCGAGCTTGAGTCCTAATACTTGATCAAAATCAAGTAAGGTTGCTTTTTTATCCTCTGCAGAAATGTCAGGATTTTTGAGTAATTCCCAAACAATAGCAAGTCCTCCAGCAGTATTCAAGTCATCATTAATCATTTCTGTAAACAATGTTTTGTATTCATTGTTTACTACTCCGTTTTGTGGAAGTTCTGCAACAATACTGTGTAATTTTTGCAATGCTGTTTGTGCTGCAAACAATGCTTCCCAAGAAAAGGAAACTTGAGATCGATAATGAGATTGTAAATATAAATACCGTAACGCAAGCGGGTCGATATTATTATCACGAACTGTTTGCAGAGTGATAAAATTACTACCAGATTTTGCCATTTTTTCCTCGCCAATATTTACAAATTCATTATGGAGCCAATAGTTCACAAAAGGTGCATGACCTGTTGCACATTCAGATTGTGCGATTTCGTTATTATGATGTACTGATGCTAAATCGTGACCTCCGGTGTGAATATCAAATTGGTCACCCAGATATTTGGTACTCATTCCAGAACATTCAATATGCCAACCTGGAAAACCTTGTCCCCACGGAGATTGCCACCCTTTATCATTATCAAATTTCCATAACGCAAAATCCCTTGGATTTTTTTTCTCGGAAATTTCGCCAATACGTGATTCATGAGAATGACTTAGTCCGCCAAGTTTCCCGTAGTCGGGCATTTTTTCAGTATCAAAATAGATTCCATCAGAAATTGTGTAGGTAAAACCTTTTTCTTCAAGTTTTTGAATCATGTCAATATCCTCAACAATGTGTTCACTGGCTCGTGCAATAATTTTCGGTCGTAAAATGTTGAGGTCTGTAATATCAGCAAGAAACACTTCCTCATATTTTCGAGCAAGTTTCAACATGTTTTCCAAGTTTACCTCGAGTCCTTCCCGTTTTAATCCTTTGGTCATTTTGTCATCACCATCATCACCATCAGAAACCAAGTGTCCAATGTCGGTAATGTTCATCACTTGATCTACTTCATAATTATTGAATGCAAATACTCGACGAGTAATATCAGCAAGGAGAAAGGCGCGTAGATTCCCAACATGAATCGAATCATAAACTGTCGGCCCACAATGATACATACCAACTTTTCCAGGATGGATAGGTGAAAATAATTCTTTCTTTTTTGAAAGGGTGTTGGTGAGGTAAATATCGTTCATATGTTGATATAGTATCAGAAAACAAGGAGATAATAAAGGTTGATTATTTAATTGACAAATTATTATATTTATGCTAAAATTATTTTAATTAAAATTAAATATTATGTGGAAAGAATTTTTAAAGATAGTAAAATTTAGCTTTTTTGCTTCAATCTGGATAATATGTGCAATTATTGCATATTTAGCTAGATTTTCTGAAGAGATTGCAAAATCTCTAGCTCAAAAAGCAAAAGCAAAAGCCGGACTTACCTGAAAGGTAGGTACGGCTTTTATTAACCTCATAAATACTTGCAAATTCTTGAAATATATGTATACTATTCCTCATTATGACAGTAGCAACTCAAAAACCTGCACGAAAAATTGCAGCAAAATTTCCAACTAAAAATATTACTGAAAAAGCTTCAGAGGACTTTGCAGTAATTATGACAGGAGGGAAACAATATATTGTTCATGTAGGAGAATTAATCTCTATTGAAAAACTTGATGGAGAATTTACTCCAGGTAAAGAATTTTCTTTTGATCAAGTATTACTTACTCACACTGGATCAAAAACAGTAGTAGGAACACCAGTAATTACTGGAGCAAAAGTTACCGCAGAATTCGTAGAAGAAGGACGTGATAAAAAAGTAGTAGTTATTCGATACAAGGCAAAATCTCGATACTACAAAAAAAACGGACACCGTCAACCATTCATGACTTTTAAAATTACTAAAGTTGGGTAAAAAACTACGCTCTGTAGTTTTTTATTTGCAAAAATTTGAAAAATCAGTATACTTGATTTCGTTGGAACATTGTACGCGTGATTAGCTCAGCTGGCTAGAGCATTCGACTGATACTCGAAAGGCCCCAGGTTCGAATCCTGGATCACGCACCAAAAACAAAAAGCTACCTCGAGGTAGTTTTTTATTGGATTATTTTTAAATTGTCTGGTATAATAGAATATATTATTAGTAAATAATCATTAAAATTATGAATCAAAGTTTTTCAATTTCACAAGTAATTACTCAATCTTGGAAATTAATAAAAACCAATTACAAGTTTATTGTTCCTGCAATTTTAGCATCGACTTTTATATTAGGAGTTATTCAGTATTTAACTATGAAAACTGAAGATACTTTTATTCCGTCGTTAATAGTAACAGTAATAAGTATTGTAGTAAGTCTTGCATTATCTATTGGATGGACAAATGTAATTTTTAAATTAATGCGAGGTTCTTCAAAAAAATGGCAAGATTTCAAAACTGATGCAAAGATCTGGGGGAAAGTATTTCTCGGGCAATTATTAATTACGATACCAGCAATGATTGTTTTCGGTATCATTATTGTTTTGACTATCTTTTTACAAAGTACATTGCTTGGAATTCTTGATGTTATTTTTGGTATTATTGCGTTAGTATATATTTCTGTTCGATTTATGTTTCTTACTGCAGTTGCGGTCGATCATCCAGAATTAGAAGTAATTGCATTAGTCAAGAAAGTTGCAAAAATTACTCGAGGTTATTTCTTTGATTTACTTGGATTTTCTTTTGTTATGTTTTTATTAATTTTAGGAGGATTACTTCTAGTAGGTGTTGGGTTATTTATAGCTATTCCACTTACTATGATTGCGCAATTATTTGTATACGAGAAAATTCACGGTGAATCAATGAAGAATAATTAAATAAAAAAACACTTATTTATAAGTGTTTTTTTATTTAATAAAGTTATCCACAGTTTTGTGAAACATGATTACTTGTGTTTCATGGTGGGATAGTGTAGTATTGAAGTGGGATGAAGTGGGATAAATTCAGTTCATCCAAAAGCTTATGTTTCTCGGAGAATATCGACACATTTTAGACAGTAAAAACCGAATGTCTCTTCCTGCAAAATTGCGGAAATTGCTCGGTAAAAAAATAATCATTACGCGAGGTCTCGATCGCTGTCTTTCTGTGTATTCACTTTCAGAAGGGAAAAAATATCTTGAAAGTTTGGAAAATTTTTCAGACCATCAAGCAAACAATCGTGCGTTTAATCGTTTTATGTTGTCAGGTGCAATAGAAACGGAAGTAGATTCAGCTGGAAGAATCCTTATTCCAGATTTCTTGAAACAAGAAGCAAATTTACAAAGTAAAATTGTTATCATTGGTGCACGAAATCGTTTGGAACTCTGGAATGAGGAAAGTTGGACGACGTATTTGAAAAAAGTGGAATCAGAAATTGAATCACTTGCAGAAACATTACATAATCAATAATTCAACTTTTGCCTATGACTCAACAATCAATTCATATACCTGTTCTTTATCAAGAATCGCTTGATGCGCTCAATATAAAACCTGATGATGTATATGTTGATGGAACGTTGGGCGGTGCAGGGCATGCATTTGGAATTGCGAGTCAGCTATCTGCAAAAGGAACCTTTATTGGATGTGATGTTGATTATGATGCAATTATGCGAGCAACTGAAAAATTGGCTTCATTGCCATGTAAAAAGCATTTTGTTCATAATAATTTCAGAAATTTAGCAGATATTTTGAATCAGTTAAATATTGATCAAGTTGATGGAATTTTACTTGATTTAGGTTGGAGTAGTTTTCAAATTGCTGACCCAGAACGAGGATTGTCATTTATGCAAGACGGACCTTTGGATATGAACTTATCAAAAGGATTAGAAGGTGATCGACTCACTGCATATGAAATTATCAATTTCTGGAGCGAAGAAACACTTGCAGATATTTTTTATGGATATGGTGATGAAACAAAAGCTCGAGTGATTGCTCGGCACATTGTAAAAGCTCGTTCTGAACAAGAAATCACTACAACACATCAATTATCTGAAGAAGTAATCAAAGCGCTTTTTCCAAGACGAACATTGCAATCAAAACCAATAAAATTTAAAATTCATCCTGCCACAAAAGTGTTTCAAGCATTGCGTATTGCAGTAAACGATGAGTTAGAGGTAGTAACCGAAGGTCTTCATTCGGCAGTACAATACCTCGGCGAACAAGGTCGCCTTGCAGTGATTACATTCCACAGTGGCGAAGATAGAATTGTAAAGCATGTTTTTAAGTCATATGTTGAGCAAGGAATTGTTCAATTGATAAACAAGAAACCTACCGTACCTCAATTATTAGAAGTACAAAATAATCCGCGTTCTCGGAGTGCAAAGTTGCGTATTATTGAAAAAATATAATTTAATTTTTTATGAATATTGCATTTTCTTCAACTTCAAAATCATTTAAAACTCGCGTTTGGTTTACACGTTTTTTAGTTGTGGGAATATTTTCTTGCGCTGTAGGATATATGTCACTTATGGTTTCAATTACTTCATTTATTCGTGAACGACAAGATGTGCGAGATTCTATTCGTAAAACTCAAATTGCTATTTCTGACTTAGAAGTTCGCTATTTCGAACTTGCTCAATCAATTGATAAAAATATCATTACTGATTTAGGGTTTGTTAATAATACTGTTCCTGTCTTTGCTTATACTAATCCAGAAAATGCTACTGTTGCATTTTTGCGATAAACTTCTGCTCAAGGAAGTTTTTTGTTATACTTTAATTATCATTATTATGTCAGAAATTTTCTCTTTTAGAATTAGAATAATTTCCATTTTTGTCCTGTGTATCGGTGTTGTTTTTGGTGCAAAATTGTTTTGGTTACAATTTTTAAATAGTGAAGCGTATTCAAATCAAGCGGATAGGCAATATATTACTCCAGAAAATAAGCAGTTTGACAGAGGAAGTATTTTTTTTAAAAAGAAGAATGGAGAACTTGTTTCAGCTGCAAGTTTATTTAGAGGTTTTACTGTCGCTATTAATCCTGGATTAATTTCTGATCCAGAAAAAGTTTTCCAGCAATTATCTCAAATAATTGAATTAGATTATGATAAGTTTATTGCACAAGCAATCAAAGAAAATGATCCTTATGAAGAAATTGCAACACAAATCTCTGAAGAAAAAGCTTCTCAAATTAGAGAATTAAAAATCTCAGGAGTTTCTCTGTATAGAATGAACTCTCGATTTTCTCCATCTGGTGACCTGGCTCCACATGCAATCGGATTTGTATCTTTTAAAGAAAATGATTTAATTGGTCGTTATGGAATTGAACGTTTTTATGACGATGTTTTATCAAGAAAAAAGAGTCAGCTCTATGTTAATTTTTTTGCTGAAATATTTGCATATATTACACGATCAGATACTGATGGTTTAGATACGGAAGGTGATATTATTACTACTATTGAACCTTCAGTTCAAGTGTCATTACAGAATGAATTAGAGATTGCGCGAGATCGATGGAAGTCAGATAGAACTATGGGGATAGTTATGGATCCAAAAACGGGAAATATTGTCGCAATGGCCTCTACTCCTGGATTTGATATTAATAATTATCGAAAAGAATCTTCAGTTTCTATATTTAATAATCCATTAATTGAAAGTGTTTTTGAAATGGGTTCAATTATGAAACCTATTATTGCTGCTGTAGCTATTGATCAAGGCGTTATTACTGCTGAAACACGTTATAATGACACAGGTTCTATACAAGTAAGAAATAGAGTGGTTCGAAATTTTGATAAACGAGGAAGAGGGGCTGGAGTAACTATGCAAAGAGTTCTTGATGAGTCATTAAATACAGGTATGGTTTTTATGATGCAACGAATGAAACCTTCAGAATTTGTAAAACAATTTACTCAATTTGGTTTTGGTGAAAAAACTGAAATAGATCTTCCTGCAGAAATTGGAGGTTTGGTGGGAAATTTACAATCAGGTCGAGAAGTGGAATTGGCTAATATATCTTTTGGGCAAGGAATTGCAGTTACTCCGATTGGCATGATTCGAGCCATGTCAGCATTGGCAAACGGAGGTAAAATCATGGAACCACATATTGTTGACTCTATTGAATATTTAGATGCATCAAAAAAACAAATAAAACCCAAAGAGGTTCGCTCGGTAATTACACCAGAAACCTCTTCAGAAATTACACGAATGATGGTTCATGTTTTTGATAGTTATGCAAATGGTACAAAAAAACTTGACCACTATTCTATTGCAGGAAAAACTGGTACTGCACAAATCGCAAATAGAGCAACAGGAGGATATTATGATGATCGTAATTTACATACATTCGTAGGATATTTTCCAGCATATGAGCCAAAATTTATTATTTTCTTATTAAATGAATATCCAAAGGAGGGTGCTCGATTTTCATCACAAACGCTTATTGATCCATTTCTTAATTTAACTAAATTTTTAATTAATTATTACAATATTCCACCAGACAGATAAAGACACCTTTTTAGGTGTTTTTTGTCAACATTTTATTTTTTATTCTATCGTGTATAATAGAGTTATTATTTAACTAATCTTACTTTGACTTCATGAATACAGAGCCAAAGCAAAATTCTAACAATCCTTGGTTACGACATGCGATAATATTTTTTACCCGAATTACTGGGTATATTGGTATTTCAGTAGTTATTGGATTTTTCGGAGGGAAATTCTTGGATGACTTTTTTTCAATACAACCATTTGGTGTAATTATTGGAACAATTATTGGCTTTTGTATATCAATTTTTAGTATCTTGAGAGAGATTAAGGTTTATGAAAAATCTGTTTAACTTATTTTAATTATATGGCAAAAGATCTGGGACATGAAACTACATTATTTGCAGAACCAATATTTCCTGTTGGTGATTTTACGATCACTAATTCATTATTCACAGGTTGGATTGCGGTAATTGTATTAGTTGTTATTGCACTAGTCTTAAGAAAAAAAATATCAGTAGTTCCAAAAAAATTCCAAACTCTTTTTGAAATAATTATTGAACAAGGATTACAGGTTGCAGATTTAGTAACCAATAATCGAAAATTATCACTCAAAGTTTTTCCAATAGCAATTACGATATTTTTCTTTGTATTAATCACAAACTGGTTAGGATTTTTTCCAGGAGTTGGATCAATTGGTTTTATTCAGGAACACAATGGACATGATGTGTTAGTTCCATTATTGCGAGGAGGAACCGCTGATATTAATACCACACTTGCATTAGGTCTTGTTTCGGTAATTGGCGCAAATATATTTGGAATAATTATTATTGGTTTTTGGAAATTGTTTAATAAATATATTAATATTCAAGGTATTATTGATATTCCAAAAAAGATAAAGTCTGACCCAGTAATTATTATTACAGCACCAATTCATTTTTTAGTAGGATTGTTTGAAATTATTGGAGAGTTTGCAAAAATTGCATCATTATCTTTCCGTCTCTTTGGAAATATTTTTGCAGGAGAAGTTCTCTTGATGTCGATGAGTCTTATGGTTGCATTTTTGGTTCCTATTCCGTTTCTTTTTCTAGAAATTTTTGTAGGAACGATTCAAGCGTTAATTTTTGCACTACTTACCGTTGTTTACTTTACTGTTGCGTCTATGGATCACGATGATCATCATGAAGGGTCTCACAAAACTGAACCTGTTTCTGTACCTCATTAATATAGGAGCGGATCCAATTGTAATGAAGTAATTCATTATGACTGCATCCGTTTTTGTACTTATGATATACAAAGCGGTGAATATTAATAGTTATTAATCTAATTTAAATTTATTTATGGAACTTATAGCACTTTCAAAAGCATTAGCAATCGGAATCGGAGGAGCTGCCTCTGCATTAGCAATCGGGAAGATTGGATCAAAAGCAATGGAATCAATTGGGCGAAATCCAGAATCAGCTGGAAAAATCCTTGTACCAATGTTGCTTTCAGCAGCATTTGCAGAAGCAATTGCGATCTATTCTTTAGTTATTGCATTTTCAATCTAATTTTCCTAATTACCATATATGGAACAATTGATTGCAACTTTTCATATTGATATTCCGCTTGTCATTGCGCAAGTGGTGAATTTTGCGATCGTGTTTTTTATCTTGTATTGGTTTGCACTAAAACCACTCATGAAGGTAATGGATAAGCGGTCACAAGATATCGAAAATGGATTAAAAAATGCCGAATTATCAGAGATAAAATTAGCAGAAGCTGAAAAAGAGCAAGGACAAATTATTCAGGATGCTGAAAAGCAAGCAAAACAAGTTATTATCGAAGCTCATAATCAAGCAACTCAAGAACGAGATAGTATTATTGCACAAGCTCATACCGATCAAGCTCACATTATTGCGCAAGCTCAGGAAAAAATTGAACACAATCGTGAGCAAGCAGGTCAAGAATTCCGTGCACAATCAGCAGAAATAATTACGAGGAGTATAGAGCAAATGTTCAAAGGATATGTTACCTCGGGAAAAGGTGAGCAACTTATCAAAGAGATAATACATCCAAAGATATGATGTCTGCTCGATCTATTGCAAAAGCCTTGTTTGTATTATTAGAATCAGGTCATTCAGATGATCAGATTTTTTCTGCTTTTCAGCAATATATAAAAAAATATCGTCTTGAAGCTCTTGTTTCCAATATTGTTCGTTATCTCGAAAAATTTTTAGAGAATAAAAAAACAAAAGAACAAGTAGTAGTAATAACTGCTCATGCTGTACATTCAGATATTCTTACAGAAATACAATCTTTTATTGATGTACCAAAGGATATAAGAGTGGTAAACATTGTAGATGAGTCAGTTATTGCAGGTTTTATTGCGCGTTATCATGATGTCGAACATGATGCAAGTATTGCAAGTCAATTATTGCAATTAAAAAAAGCGATTATACAGAATTAAATTATGAATACAGAATCATTTATTAATCATATAAAAAAGAATATTGCTGATTTTACAGGCTCTATTGAAACGAATGAAGTTGGAACCGTTGTTTCTGTTGCTGATGGTATTGCTCGTGTTGCTGGGCTTGCACAATGTCAATCATCAGAAATGCTGCTTTTCCCAGGTAATGTATATGGATTAGCATTAAACTTGGAAGAAGATACTGTTGGGGTAATTCTTTTGGGTGATACTGCTGGTATAAAGGAAAATGATACGGTAAAACGAACGGGAAATGTTTTGTCAGTACCTACTTCAGATGAATTAATCGGACGTGTTGTTGATCCATTATTACAACCTATTGATGGTGGAGAAAATATTAAAAAAACAACATTGATGCCAGTAGAACGTGTAGCTCCAGGAGTAATGAGTCGACAGTCAGTAAGTCAACCACTGCAAACAGGAGTAAAAGTAGTAGACGCATTGATTCCTATTGGGCGAGGTCAACGAGAATTAATTATTGGTGATCGACAAACTGGAAAAACAGCGTTGGCGATTGATACAATTCTTAATCAAAAAGATCAAGATGTTATCTGTGTATATGTAGCTATTGGCCAGAAAAAATCAAAAGTTGCACGAGTAGTTGCAGAACTTGAAAAAGCTGGAGCAATGAAATATACAACAGTTGTTCTGGCGAGTTCATCTGATACTGCTGCATTATCATATCTTGCACCATATTCTGGAGTAACGCTCGCAGAATATTTTATGGCGCAAGGTAAAGATGTTTTAGTTGTGTATGATGATCTTTCAAAACACGCGGTTGCATATCGAGAAATTTCACTTCTCTTGCGGCGACCACCAGGACGTGAAGCTTATCCAGGAGATATTTTTTACTTACATTCTCGGTTACTTGAACGAGCGTGTCGGTTAAATGCTGAACATGGTGGAGGTTCAATAACAGCGTTGCCAATTATTGAAACGCAAGGAGGTGATGTATCTGCGTATATTCCAACAAATGTAATTTCTATTACTGACGGACAAATTTTCTTGGAAACAAACTTGTTTTATAAAGGAGTTCGCCCTGCGGTAAACGTAGGTTTATCGGTATCCCGTGTAGGTGGTGCTGCACAAATCAAAGCGATGAAAAAAGTTGCAGGACTAATGAAACTTTCTCTTGCTCAATATCGAGAATTGGAAAGTTTTGCTCAGTTTGATTCTGATCTTGATCCGGAAACTAAAAAAAGTTTGGAACGAGGAAAACGATCAGTTGAATTACTTAAACAAGATCAATATGCTCCAGTGGTGACTCCATTACAAATTGCAAGTTTGTATTCTGTAAATAAAGGATATCTGGACTCTATTGAAGTAGTTGAGGTTCGATCTTGGGAAAAAGGATTGCATGAATTTTTAGTAAAAACTGAAAAACAGCTTCTTGAAAAAATTTCATCAGATTGGAATGATGAAATTGAAGCAAGTCTTAAAAAAGCAATTGACGCATATCAAAACTCTTTACCAAGTAATCAATCATAATGTATGGCAGCTCAAGGAAAACTCATTAAAAATAAAATGTCCTCGGTAAAAAATATTCGTAAAATTACCAAGACTATGGAAATGGTTTCTGTTGCAAAAATGCGTCGTACAGTAGAACAGGCAGTAAAATCAAAATATTTTACCGGTGAAGCATATGAAATGCTTGCAATGATTGCGAATCGAAATACGGTAAAAAATCATAGACTATTTCAAGTTCCTGAAAAATCAAAAAAAGAATTAGTAGTAATTATTGCTTCTAATAAAGGAATGTGTGGTGGTTATAATACTAATGTGGCAAAACAGGTGAGAAATTTTTTGTCGACAAAGGATTTAGAAAATATTTCTGTAATCACGGTTGGAAAACAAGCTGATAAAATTGCACGGAGAATGCAAGTTTCAATTATTGCATCATTTGCACATTTTTCAGAAAATTTGAGTATCCAAGAATCGCTTGGACTTTCTCGAATGATTCTATCTGAATTTGAAACAGGAAATTATGAATCAGTTTCTTTTATTGCTACCGAGTTTATAAAAGCGATGGAATACCAAGTGCAAACAATTCCGTTATTACCAATCTCTCTTGAGTTATCAAAAAAATATTCTGCAGATACGGTGCAAGAAATTCCACAAGATGCAGAAAATTATCTTTTTGAACCAAGTGCTGATCAGGTTATTGATACAGTGGTTCCTCGCTTAGTAAATGCTATTGTATACCAAATCCTTCTTGACGCATTTGCATCAGAACACAGTTCTCGAATGGTTGCTATGAAAAATGCAACTGATAATGCAGGAACACTTCTTGATGATTTAACGCTTACTTTTAATCAAGTGCGACAAGCAGGAATTACACAAGAATTATCAGAAATTGTTGCCGGAGCAAGCGCGCTCCATTAATCAAAACATCTAAAATTATGAATACAGGAATTATTACACAAATTATCGGTCCGGTAGTTGATGTGGTGTTTGATAATGGAACACTTCCGCAAATTTTTGCAGCATTAACTACAGAACGAGAAAATGGAGAAATACTCACTCTCGAAGTTGAGCAACATGTAGGATTTAATAAAGTACGAACCATTGCAATGGGTTCAACTGACGGATTAGTCCGAGGTGCAACAGTCACTGACACCGGAAGTCCAATTTCCGTACCCGTTGGTGATGAGGTATTAGGAAGAATGTTTGACGTGGTAGGGAATCCGATTGATGGAAAGGGAAAAGTAGTTACCAAGAAAAAACAATCGATCCACCGACAAGCTCCAGATTTCAGTGAACAAGCGAATCAAACAGAAGTTTTGGAAACAGGTATTAAGGTAATTGATTTGATTTGTCCGTTCTTGAAAGGAGGAAAGGTTGGGTTGTTTGGAGGTGCAGGAGTAGGGAAAACAGTAATTATCCAAGAGTTGATCAATAATATTGCTCAACAACATGGAGGGTATTCTATTTTTGCAGGAGTAGGAGAACGAACTCGAGAAGGAAATGATCTCTACGAAGAAATGAAAGAATCAGGGGTACTCGATAAAACATCATTGGTGTTTGGGCAAATGAATGAATCTCCCGGAGCTCGTGCTCGTGTTGCTCTTACTGCCCTTACGATGGCGGAACATTTTCGAGATGAACAAAACAAAGATTTACTCTTGTTTGTTGATAATATTTTCCGATTTACTCAAGCAGGAGCAGAGGTTTCTGCACTTCTTGGGCGAATGCCATCTGCCGCAGGATATCAACCAACACTTGCGTCAGAAATGGGTAATTTGCAAGAACGAATTACTTCGACTCATAATGGGTCAATTACTTCGGTGCAGGCAGTATATGTACCAGCTGATGACTTTACTGATCCAGCTCCAGCGACAACATTTTCGCATTTAGATTCAACGGTATCGCTTAACCGTTCATTAACTGAAATTGGAATTTACCCAGCAGTAGATCCTCTCGATTCAACTTCAACGATTCTTGATCCGCATATTGTGGGACAAGAACACTATGATGTCGCTCGTGGAGTACAAAATGTATTACAGCGATATCGAGACTTGCAAGATATTATTGCAATTCTTGGTATGGATGAATTGTCTGATCAGGATAAATTAACGGTGGCTCGTGCTCGTAAAATTCAACGATTTTTATCACAACCTTTCCATGTTGCAGAACAGTTTACTGGAACCCCGGGAACTTATGTAACACTTGCAGAAACAATCAAAGGTTTCAAAGAAATTTTGGATGGTGTACATGATCAAATTCCAGAAACTGCTTTTTATATGAAAGGAGGAATTGCAGATGTAATTGCTACGCATTCAACTGGATAAGGTATGAATACATTATTTACTGTAAAAGTAGTAACTCCTGAAAAAGTGGTATACGAACACTTGGTTTACAGTGTGACCTTACCAACAGATTCTGGAGAAATTACCCTACTTCCAAATCACCAGTCTGTAATTACAACAGTTACCACTGGTGAAATGAAAATTCTTGACGATAAAAATCATCAAGAAATATTTTTTGTTGATACAGGGGTTGCTCATTTTGATGATACGAATACATTGGTAATTTTGATTGATCAATCTGAATCTGTTCACGAAATCGATATTGACCATGCACAAAAAGCATATGAACGTGCTCGTCAATTAAAAGAGCAAGCAATTACTGAACAAGAAGTAGATTTTGCACGATTCGAATCATTAATTGAACGAGAGTTAGGACGAGTAAAAATTGCACGAAAATATCGTAAATAAAAAACCACATAAGAGTGGTTTTTTATTTACGAAACATAGGTATCTTTTTGAGAGACATCATCAGTACAAACATTTTGTGTTTTGTATAATTCTGCAATCATGAGCTTTTTATTAAAAAGCAAATTATCTCCTAAGAATTCTGCAATTGTTTCTGCGTCTCGCACTGCATTATATAACGCAACACTTGCTCCAGGTGATGGTGTCATGTTAAAAATTGCTTGATCACCGATGATTTTGCCTTCTCCGAGAAGTAATTCTTTAGTAGTTGTATCAACTCGTTGCAACCTCATTCCACCGTAACTTTTTGCAATTTTTACATCACGTGCAGTAATTGAGGGTATAATTTTGCGAACATTTTTGATAAACATTCTTTTTCCAATAAAAGGTAATTCGTATAACATGTTTTCTAGTAAATAGAAAAATCGAGTTTTATCAAAGAGAATTTTTGCAAAACTTTTCCAAGTGTCTAATTTTTCAAAACCTGACGATCTTATAAAATCAAACATGGTTTTAAAATTCCTAGCTTCCAATACTGGATAAAATCTGGCTGTCGGACCCCAACGTGTTCCTTTTTCAGGATTTGTAATATCTGGATCACCATGCACGGCTGCAAAGGGTAATTTTGGGTCTTGTACCCTGTATACTTTTCCATTTAATAAGTTTCCAGAAAAATAGAAACTTCCTGCAATAGGAATAAGAGAAAATTCTTTTCCATAGCCCAATTTTTGCGCAAGGAGTAAGCTATATGAATCGGCATTTACGATCAATATTCTTGTAGTAAATGTTTTTCCTTGTTTTGTAGTAATAGTGTATCCAGAATTATTTTTCTCGAGATGAGTGACTTCTTGTGAAAAGTGAGTTTCAATATCTGGTCGCACCGTAACTGCATGACGAACAAATTGTTGTGCAAGTTTTTCAAAATCAACCGCAAACCCAGAATCAGTTGCAAGTGCAATTATCGGTTCTGATGTTTTTCTTGATTTAACTATCATTGGTTCTTTTTCTTGGATCTGTTCTCGGTTTAATTTTTTAAGATCAGGAAAAAGAGGGGAGAGTTCAGCAAATCTTTTTTCAAGGATTGCAACTTCTAGATTACCAACACCGAGCACCATTTTTGCGGTAGGAAATATAAAATCCCGCTGATTAGTTGGGATTTTTTGAGCATATTCTGCAATCATCATTGCAGCAGGATAGACTTGCTTTACTTTTTCAAGTGAATAATTTGTCTCAATATCGCCCACGTGCAGTGTTTGACTATTGTTAGATGATTTTGAATTTACTTGACCCGCTTTGTCATATTTTTCAATAAGTGCAATTTTTTTGATGGTTGAATATTGTGCAAGGGTGTATAAAAGAGCTGAACCACTTGCACCTGCTCCGATAATGGTGACATCGTAATCGTGATTAGTCATTTTCTTTTGCTTCGATATGAATATCGAATTTCACCTCATCACTTACCACAACTCCTCCTGTTTCGAGTGCTGCGTTCCAAGTTAGCCCAAAATCTTGTCGATTTACTGATCCAGTGATTTCAAAACCTGCAACTCGTTTTCCGTCCATTCCGTTTCCAATTCCTCCAACATTTGCTTTTAGAGAAACTGGTTTAGTAATTCCTCGCATAGTTAGATCTCCGTCGATAGTAAGGTCGTCACCTGATCGGGTTACTTTTGTTGAAGTAAAGGTAATTTTTGGAAATTCAGCAGCATTAAAGAAATCTTCACCTTGAAGGTGTCCGTCTCGTCCTGCTTCTTTGGTATCAATACTTGCTACATCAGCAGAGAAACTAATTTCCGCATCATTAAATGTATCGTCAGATGCTTTCATAGAACCTTCAAAAGTGTTAAAGTTCCCACGAACGGTTGAAATCATCAAGTGCTTTACTTTGAAAGCGATTTCAGAGTGAGAAAGGTCAATAGTCCAAGTTTTCATATAGTTTATTTAAAAATTAATGTGATTAAGTTAAGTTACTAGAAAGGTAACTTGATACAAGTATACTACTGTCACTTTACTTTGTACAGTACTTTATTTTTTAAAGCACATGTGATACAATTTGTCTAATGAATAAAGAAACCGTGCAAACCTGTGCAGTTGCAAAAACGGCAGAATTATTGTCTGATCCGTGGACCATGCTTATTATACGTGACCTCATCCGCAATGATTTGCGGTTTTGTGAGCTGGAACGAGCATTGGACGGCATTAGTACACGAACCTTAACGATTAAACTAAAAACCTTGGAAGAGCAAGGAGTTATTCAAAAAATGGATCATGGTTATGTAATTACAAAAACAGGGAAAAAACTTCAAGGAATCATTGATGCAATGGAGGATTTTGGTAAGAAGTTATAAATAAAAACCACGTAACGTGGTTTTTATTTGATTACTTTTGCAACCGCATCAGCGAGTCCTTTTGTGGTTACAGGAGGAATAATACAATCTGGTGTTGGTTTTTTAATCAATGATGCAATTTTCTCTGCTGCTTTAATTTTCATTTCATCAGTTATTTTTTGCACATTGTTTTTGAGTGCTCCTTTAAAAATCCCAGGAAAGGCAAGTGCGTTATTAATTTGATTATTAAAATCAGAGCGTCCAGTTGCAATAATGTACGCACCAGCTTTCTTGGCTTCACTTGGCATGATTTCTGGAATTGGATTTGCAAGAGCAAAAACAATCGGTTGTGTATTCATTTTTGCAATATGTTCTGTAGTAATTGTATTTGGTCCAGAAACACCAATAATAACATCTGCACCAGCAACGGCATCTGCAACTGTTCCTGTGATTTGTTTTGGATTGGTAATGTTTGCAAGTTCTTGTTTATATCCAGAAATTCCTGCTCGCTTTTTATGAATAATTCCTGTGCTATCGGTGATGATTACGTTTTTAATTCCATATAATACAAGTAATTTTGCAATGGCAGTTCCTGCTGCGCCTGCACCAACAATAACAATTTGAATGTTTTCTTTTTTCTTTTTTACTACTTTTAAGGCATTAATGATTCCTGATAAAACTACAATCGCTGTTCCATGTTGATCATCATGCATTACAGGAATATTCAATTCTTTTTTCAAGGTTTCCTCGATTTCAAAACAATGCGGAGCAGAGAAGTCTTCGAGATTAATACCACCAAATGTTGGTGCAATATTTTTAATCGTTTCAATAACTTGTTTTGGGTCTTGAGTATTTAAAACAATAGGGAACGCATTAATATTTGCAACTGCTTTAAGTATTGCACATTTTCCCTCCATTACTGGTAATGCTCCCAATGGTCCAATATTTCCAAGTCCAAGTACTGCTGATCCATCTGATATTATTGCAACGGTATTTTTTTTAATGGTATATTCTCGTGCTTGTTCTGGATGTTGTGCAACATATTGTGCAACTGTTCCAACGCCTGGAGTGTAGAGTAAGTTCCAATCTTCTAATTTTTCAAGTGAATGTTTTGGTTCGGTTGTAATTTTTCCTTGTAATTTTTTATGCAAGGTAAGAGATTTTTTATCAAGGTGATTCATCATAGATGAATACTATAACATAAAACAAAATTTGCTTTTTTATAAAAATTATGGTATTATTATTTTAATAAAAAAGAATAAATATGAAAAGTAGAAAAAAATTTAGAAACGGAAATGGGGAAATTTTCGAAGGGGAAAAAGTTATAGGTATTGCTGAAAACATTGGACATGTAGAAGGCGAGCTTTGTTATCTTGATGATCAATTTTTTATCAAAGTTGATCAGTCAGAAATTTCAATCGGAAATGATGGTGTTTTTGCACACACTGTTCAGCGAAAGAGAAAAGATTTTATTGTGAGATAAAAAACCACTGAAAATTATTTTAGTATTGTAAAAATAAATACCAAAAACCGAAGAATTAATTCTTCGGTTTTTTTATTTACAGAAATATATGAAAAGATATTTTTTTTCTGTGAACTAATTATATCAGTTGCGCGAATTATTTACGAGCGAACAAAGGAACACTCCGCGCGCTAACGCGCCTCTGTGCGAAGCACAGAGCTTTTCCAAAGGAAAAGAGCGGAGTATTCCAAATACACAATGGACTCGGTTTTGCGAAGCAATTTTGCGGGAGGAAGGATTCGCAAAACCGAGACTGATTTTTTTTTAAAAAGTTTTTTGGGTTTGGTTTCCGCCCCGCAGGAGGGTGCGGGAGGAATGCGGGGTGGATTTCTTTTTTTGGCGGAGCGCGGCAATAAGATTCAAAAATTCATATATTGAAATTTTGGCAAAGCCAAAATACAGAAATTAGTTTGTGTTTGCCCCACCCACCCGTGCGTACACAAGATTACTCCCTTATAAAAAGAAAAGCACCAGTCAAAATTGACTGGTGCGAGATGTTTCGTTATTTTCTACTTCTATTCAAAGATTTCATCCAAATCATCGGGGTAAAAAGAAATGTTACATCCTTTTTGAATACCTATCTGTTTCCACAAAATGTAGATTTTCTTCAAATCATCCAAATATTGATTATGAATTTCTTTCCTCTTTTGAACGAAGGAATCGGCAATTCCTTCACCCCTCTTTCCAAACTTTTTGATTTCAATTTCGGGGTCAATAACTCTTCTTTCAAAAATTTCTTCAAAGTACCACTGAAAGAATTTGTCACCTAGCCCAGAATTTTTCTGGTATACGAAACAAATTTCATGGAAAATCTGAAAAAATTCTTCTTCGGATGAATTGTTTAAGAGATTTTCAATATTACCTTTGTATTGCCATGGATTGTTGCTTGCTACTAGGTAAGTCAATTCCTTTATATCCCCTAAGTCATGAAGTTGATTTTCCATTTTTTGAAGTTATTTAATTTTTGCTTACTCTTTGTAGGATTTTCAGCTTCTTCCTTTTGTAACTTTTCTGCGATATGCAAAGTAAATCAATAATAGCAATTGGCAAGAACAGCCAACTAGAAAACAGTATTTTCTTCATATTTTTATTAAAGAATTTTCTTGAAAGAACTATAACACGAAACCTTGATTTTTGCAAGTGTTTCTGCTATATTGTGCGTAGTTCTTTTAAATAGTTTGATTTTTAAGAGTTATTTTGAAAGTTATCAGAACCGCTAGAAAATTGGCTTGTCTGATAACTTTCAAAATTCATAAACAATTAAAATCAAATAAAATGACAAATACATTAGAAAAAATCGCACTAAAAAAATTTCACGTGGTATCAGACGGTTCTGATGTTTCCGATTGGATAAAAAGATTGCAGGCAAAAAACTTTCGACTAAATGATCTCGCAAAAGCAACTTTGTCTGAGAATTTAATCCCAACAAAAGGGGTTGATTATGAGGTCAATGTTCTCACTTATGAAATTTGCAGACCATTTGAAGAAAAAATCATTCACGGATTGGTTTCAATTTCTGACGAAGAAATTCGCCAAGTAGCAAGAGAATATAAGCTGAGAGAAACAAACCTCGAAGTGTTTTGCTTGGTTCAGGAAAAGTTTTCAAATTATGAAAACTTACACCAACAAGGTTTTGATTTAAGTTGTATTATCCCAATACATCAACCAGTGAAAACAAAAACCGATTTTGTTGGTTACCTAAGACAATTCGTTGTTGACCTTGACCCAAGACGCAGATGGTTTGATCCGCAAGGACTTGATCCAAACATAAAATTTGGTTCAGGAATTGGCTTCGGATTTATTAAGTGAAATTTTTTTCTCATTACATTACAGCCTCTTTGTTAAAAACAAAGAGGCTGTTTTCTTTTCCCATTGCCGCGCTCCGCCAAAAAAAGAAATCCACCCCGCATTCCTCCCGCACCCTCCTGCGGGGCGGAAACCAAACCCAAAAAACTTTTTAAAAAAAAATCAGTCTCGGTTTTGCGAATCCTTCCTCCCGCAAAATTGCTTCGCAAAACCGAGTCCATTGTGTATTTGGAATACTCCGCTCTTTTCCTTTGGAAAAGCTCTGTGCTTCGCACAGAGGCGCGTTAGCGCGCGGAGTGTTCCTTTGTTCGCTCGTAAATAATTCGCGCAACTGATATAATTAGTTCACCTAAAGAGAGATTGTGGAAATTAGAAATATGGAGCGAGTTTTTAGAATAAAAACTCGCTCTGTGTAGCCCGCTTCCGCCCTTTGCGGAAGCGACAAAATCCCAAATCTCGCCGGAATGCATATGGATCCATCAAACCAAAATTCATATTTCCTCTACGCTCGCAAGAGTACCGAGGATGACGACAAACAAGTCATGAGTATTGAAGCTCAACTTTTTGAATTGAGAGAATATGCGCGTAGAGAACACATTGAAATTCTGAAAGAATTTACAGAAGCGAAAAGCGCAAAGAAGCCCGGGCGAGACCAGTTTGCAAAAATGTTAGCCTTTGTTGAAACATCAAAAGAACCGATTGGCATACTTGCATGGCATCCAGATCGTCTCGCCCGAAATTCTGTTGATGGTGGAAAAATAATATATTTAGTGGACATCAACAGAATTGCTTCTTTACGCTTTCCGCAATTTTGGTTTGAATCAACTCCGCAAGGGAAATTCATGTTGCAAGTGGCGTTCGGACAGAGTAAATATTTTTCTGACAATCTTGTTGAAAATGTGAAGCGTGGAATCCGCCAAAAATTGAGAAAAGGTGAATGGCTTACCAAAGCTCCCTTTGGCTATTTTAATAATTATAAAACGAGAAATATTGAACCTCATCCTGTGCATAGTAAAGTGATTGTTCGTGCATACAAAGAATATGCCAAAGGGACGCACACATTGGAATCACTTTCTCAATTTTTGGCGGATCATGGAGTATGTCAGAAAAATGGAACGCCACTTGGCAAAGCTTTCGTAAACAGAATTTTGATGAACAGAGCATATCTTGGTTTTGTGAAGCATAAAGACGAATGGTATGACGGAAGCTTTGCACCAATTCTTTCTCCGGCACTGTTTGAAGCAGTGCAGAAAGTTCATAGAACGAAGCAGAAACCGAGAAAATCTAAAATTGCTCATCCATTTCATTTTCTCGGTTTTGCTCGTTGTGGCGAGTGCGGAGGTATGATCACTGCTCAATATGCTACTAACCGATTTGGCACAAAATATACATATTATCGTTGCACAAAAAAGCATGGTGTTTGTTCGCAGTCATACCTCCAAGAAAATGCTTTCGCCACACAATTGCAAACACTGCTTCAAACAGTGTCGCTTCCGCTTTCTGAAATTGAGAAAATGGAAACAAGAATTTCACAATGGGAAAAAGAATCAATTTCTGAAAGCGGAAGTGTTGCTCAAAATCTCAAAGAGACGATTCAAGCAAATCAAGAAAAAATGGATAAATTGGTTTCGGTATATTTGGACGGTGATATTGAACGCGATATATATTTGCAAAAGAAAGATTTGCTCATGCGCGAAAAAGCTTCTCTTCTCGAATCAGAAAGAGATTTTGGGCAACAGAGAAAGAATTGGATCGAACCCTTGCGGAGTTTCGTTTTGTCCTTGAAAGAATGCGCCGATTTGGAAAAAACCGAAAAATATTTGGAATGGAAGCGGTTTTTTCAAAAAATCGGCTCTAACCCTGAAATCAAGGACAAAACGGTTTCCATACACTGTGGGGGGAACTTTGGGAATTTGTCGCGTTTGCCAAGGCAAATCGCGAGACTGATTGCGCGCGTATCGCTTCGCGCTACGCGCACGATTTTGGCACATTTGGGCAAGTACCGCTGTGTGACTCTACCGGGAATCGAACCCGGCTTTTATCCTTGAGAAGGATACGTCCTAACCGATAGACGATAGAGCCAATTTCCGAGTAAAATGAATAAGAAATATAAGTTTATTTTTATTTATTTTTAAGGAATGATGACTCTATATTGAATAAATGTAGAGCCATAAAATTAGTATACAGAAAAATACTCTTTTTTCAAGGATTTTTACTTTTTTCTTTTTACGGGTTATACTAAAAATATGAAGTTCAATCTCAGTATTCTTGTGGTTATATTTATCTGTATTTTCGGGATTTTTTTACTTATTCGAGATCAAGAAAAAACAGTACAATATTTAGAATTACAAAATAATCAATCTCAACAAGAACAAGTTGTTCAAGAAATTCCACAACAAATTCGATGCTTTGTTTACAATCAAGAAGCAACTGAAACTGCTCCATATTCTGTTTCCGAAGAAATAACACTTTCATTAAACGGGGAAAGTTTTTCTGGAATTAAACAGGGAACACAGTCAGGGTCAGATATGACAAATGGATATTCTGGAGGAATTTCAGGAATAGTGAAAGGAAATAATCTCGAAGGTACATTTACTTATACAGTCGAAGGTTCTACTGGGTTAGAACAAGAATTATATACACTTGAACAAAATATACTCACAAAACATCGTTATTCACTTGTGCAAGAAGGAGATATTTTGATTCCTGATATGCAGTCTGAAAAACAGGATATGATATATCATGAGAAAGTTTGCCAATAAAAAAACAGGGTGAACCTGTTTTTTTATTGGAAAAAAGGTTGAAATATGGTATTGTTGCGATATATGGCATCACTTGATGAGTTGCGCAATGTGCGTATTAACAAATTACAGAAATTACAAGATTTTGGAATGAATCCATACCCTACATCGGTTCCTCGTGATTATTCATGTCTCGAAGTTATTCAAAATTTTAATAGCTTTGAACAAGAGCAAAAAATAATTTCTATTGTAGGGCGAGTTTTATCAATTCGTGGACAAGGAGCAATTATGTTTGTTTCTCTTTTTGATGGAACAGAAAAATTCCAAGTTGTATTCAAAAAAGATGCAATTGCATCTGAACTTTTTAGTTTATTTACCGAAACTGTAGATTTGGGTGATTTTATTGCTGTTTCTGGAAAACTATTTGTTACTCAAAAAGGTGCACAAAGTCTGTTAGTAGAAAATTGGCAAATGGCTACAAAATCACTTCTTCCAATTCCTTCTGAGTATTATGGATTTGAAGATGCAGAAGAAAAAATGCGTAAACGATATCTCGATGCAATTATTGATCAGGATGTTTTTTCTCGATTTGTTAAAAGAACTGAAATTATAAAATATATCAGAAATTTTTTCGATACAAAAAATTTCATGGAAATTGAAACACCTATTTTACAAAATCAAGCTGGAGGTGCAATGGCGAGAACTTTTGATACATACCATAATGATTATGATATGGATATGGTGTTGCGTATTTCGCTTGAGTTAGAGCATAAAATGATGATGGTTGCAGGATATAATCGCATTTATGAAATTGGAAAAAATTTCCGAAATGAGGGGAGTGATCCAACACACATTCAAGAATTTACTATGATTGAATGGTATGCAGCATTTGAAACATTAGAAAAAAATATGCAATGGACTGAGGACTTGGTCAAGGGAATTGCTCAAGATATAATGCAAAAAACCTCTTTTTCTACCCAAGATAAAGATGGTAATAATGTTATAATTGAATTAGATAGTGAATGGCAACGCGTTCGATTCGATGATTTGCTCCGTAAAAATGCAGACCTCGATATGACAACAGCATCAATTGATGAAATCAAATCTACTGCAAAAAAATGGGGAATGTCCGATGAAGAAATTGTAAAAACTGGACGAGGGAATTTACTTGATTATATTTATAAGAAATCTTCACGAAATTATATTATTCAACCAACATTTGTGACAAATTATCCAAGTGAGTTGAAGCCACTCGCACAGCAGAACGATGATGGAACGGCACAGGTTGTACAATTAATTATCGCAGGTGCAGAAATTACGAATCAATATGCAGAGTTGGTAAATCCAGTAATTCAACGGGAATTATTGGAACAACAATCATTTGTAAAAGCAGGTGGAGATGATGAAGCAATGGAAATCGATGAGCGATTTCTGACCGCTATGGAACATGGTATGCCACCTATGACCGGATTTGGGATGGGAATTGATCGATTGGTAGCATTGCTCACAGAACAAGATAATTTGCGTGATGTGATATTTTATCCAATCATGCGACCGAAAGAGTAAGTCAAAAGACTTGCTTTTTTGTTTAAAAATTGTATAATTAATTTGTTCCTTTCCTTTTAATTCATTTCCTTTCATTATGCAAATACAAAAAATTCAAAACCCTCGTGGTTATATTAAATTTTCAAATAGTAGAGTTTCTCTCGAACAAATACAAGAACTTGCTCAAGAACTTGCTCAAGACTCTCGCTTTATTTCTATTTACATTCGAAAAGTTTCAAAAGATCAATACGGAATAGGTTTTATAGCTAATGTTGATACGTCAACTCAAGAATTATCAGATAGTTTCTTTGATGAAATTAAAGATACTGCATATCGTAAATTCGGCACAGGGGTTGCTGGTTGGGACATGGCGTCGTCTTATATTTTGATAAAATAAATATTTATTAAACTTTTGGAATAGGAACCGAAAAATGCCCGAAAGGGCATTTTATCGTGAAAGTCATTTCCTATTCTCCAACGCATTTGCAAGGGTTTCAGAGTCTGCATACTCTACCTCAGCACCAGTTGAAAATCCTCGTCCTAATTGGGACATAGTAAATCCAAATTGTTCTGCAAAAGATTTTATTTTTTGTTGCAATGTCCGCGCGACACGATCTGCGTCAGGATTTGCAGGAAGTGCAAAAATAATTTCAGAAAGTGTTGTATTTTTTTGTTCAATAAGTTTTTCAAAAGCTTTCATTCTGTAATGTTCATTAAGTTCTGTATCGAGTAAACTTTCGAGATTTCCAATAACAAAATAATGTCCATGATAAGTGTTCGATTTTTCAAAAGCTTCAATGTCTTGGTCTTTTTCTACAAGCAGTAATAGGGAAGTATCTCGAGTAGTATCACGAACAATAGGTGATGTGGTAATAGTTGGGTCGGTAGTAGTGAAATATTGGAAACTAATAGGACATAATTTTACTGTTGCTCGAGTAGTAGTTATTTTTTCTTGAAATTCTTTTATAAAATCTGGATGAGATTGTACGATAAAATACGCAAAACGTTTTGCTTGTCGTTTACCAATTCCAGGGAATTTGGTAAATAAATAGGCGAGTTGTTCAAAAGGTGTTTGCATAGATTAAAAATTTTCTACAGTAAATCCACTTGATCCAGATGATTGACTTGATTCCGGAGCAAAATCATTGAAGTCTCTCTTTTCTACTTCCATGAAACTTGTTTTCGATCCGTCAAAGAGTAATTCAATAGCACCAGTTGCACCGTTTCGATGTTTTTCGATGAGAATTTCTGCAAATTCGTTACGTCCTGCCTCGTTTTCATTTTTTTCTCGATGAATAAACATTACCACGTCGGCATCTTGTTCGATTGATCCGGAATCACGGAGGTCTGACAGTCGTGGTTTTCCACCGCGTTGTTCCAC
>CAZUGR010000003.1:0-43906 GCA_964620145.1 uncultured Candidatus Saccharibacteria bacterium | reverse complement strand
TTGTTTATTTCTGATTCAGAAAGACCTACCTCTTTTAATTTTTTTGCTTCAGTTTCGACCTCAATAGGGAAGTCTCGGTCAAAACCTTTTTCGAGGGCAATAGAAATAATTTCAGTATCATTTTTTCCAATATCTCCAATAATCTCCTTTAAGTGACAAGTAGGAATATCTCCTTGCCAGTCATCTAGTATCGCTAATACTTTCTTGTTAAGTATTTCATGAATATTTTCTGGAGTAGGTACAAGTCGCATTTCGGGTTCTTTTTTGTCTGTTGGGATAAAATAATAAAAACCAGCTTTTTCTTCGAGAGTTCCCGCATAGGCAGTTTTATTTCTTTTTTGAATGGAGGTAACCTCTCCAATACTTTTCGCTTTCTCGATAAGGGTAATTGAAACAAGGTCCCCATGGATAGCATGGGCTTTGTTGTGATGAGGTTCAATCATCACTACAAATCCAGAATCACGATGAGTCACAAATCCAATATTATTTTTCCCAAGTTTGAAAATTCCTTCAAAAATATCAGGAACAATCCCAGTAATTTGGGAGTTGTCTACAGTGTTAGTAGTGTTTTTCTTCCGGAATTCAGGAATTCGTCCTTTCCCAGTAGTTTTTTTGTTAGTGTCATTTTGCATGTCACCATTGTTGCATTTTTTCGCCATAATTTCAATGTTTTTGTTTGTTATTATTTTTTTATTAAGTTTACAAATTTTTTATATTTTAATATTTATTTAATGTTTTGTCAATATTATAAATAACAATTATTCATGTAAGTAGAAAATAGTTGACTTTGATTCAATCTTCTGATAAGATGTTTCGTATATATGTTAACCATGAGATTACAACGAATAGGCCGACGTAACGAAGCACATTTCCGTGTAGTAGTAACTGATAAACGAAATGCTCCAAAATCTGGAAAATTCGTTGAAGTAGTTGGTTCTTACAACCCAAAACTTGGTAAAGTAGTATTTGATATTGACAAGGCAAAAACCTACCTTACAAATGGCGCACAACCATCGGCAACAGTTCATAATTTCCTTGTTGCTCAAAATATTATTCAAGGAAAAAAGGTAAATGCATTACCAAAAAAATCTCCAACAACCAAGCGAAAACAAAAATAATCCTATCGGGTTATTTTTTATTTGCTCATACATTATTTTTTAATTTTTGTCAGTATTGTTTTTTTAGTTTCTTGATGTTAATTTATTAATTAAGCAAAACTTTTTGCTTTTATTAGATAACTCAGAATGAAATGATATGAATGATCCAGTTATTGCTTATTTAGAATCTGTAGTAAAAGGTTTGGTTGATCACGCAGATGATGTGAAGGTTACCAAGACTGTTGATGAAATGGGAGTCCTTATGACTCTCGATGTAAACCCAAAAGATATGGGGCAAATTATTGGAAAGAAAGGAGCAACTGCAAAATCTATCCGAACACTTCTCCGTGTTGCTGGTATGAAATATAACGCTCGAGTAAATATGAAAATCAATGAACCACTCGGGAGATCTGCCGTAGGAATTAATGATGTTGATGCAGTGATTAATGATTTGAAAACGGATCTCGATTAAAATAAAAACTACCGAATTTGGTGGTTTTTTTGTTGAAAATTGTGTTATACTAGCAGTCTATTAGTTTAATAAAATAATATATTATGAAAAAAATTATTCTTATTTTGACCATACTTGGCATTATTGGTTATGTTGGTTTTCGATTAATGACACGATCAGTCATCATTTCTGAAGATAATACGATTAATACGATTTCTCAAAATGAATTGTCTGGAGAAAAATATACCCTAATTCCAGATCAATCTCAGGCAACATTTGAGCTTGGTGAAGATTTGCGAGGAGAGCGTGTACAAGTAATCGGTACTACTCAAGTTTTGTCAGGTGATGTTTCTCTTGAAAATAATGCATTACAGATTGGTAATTTTACTATTGATGCTCGAACATTCAAAACTGATAGTGAGCAAAGAGATGGTGCAATTGCTCGAATGATTCTCAAATCAGTAGAAACTGGAAATGAATTTATTACATTTCACCCAACTATTATTTCTGGATTATCTCAAGAATTATCAATAGGGCAAGAGTATCAATACCAAATTACTGGTGATTTAACCATTAAAGGAATTACTCAATCGGTGGTTTTTGAGGCGACTACTACATTAGTAGATGAACAAACTATTATTGGATCAGCAAATACAGTGATTACCTATGCAGATTTTGATATTTCAGTACCAAATTTCCCATTTTTAGCAAATGTTGATGAGCAAGTAATGTTAACTATTCAATTTACTGCACAGAAATAAAAAATAAAAACTCTTATTTTTTCAAATAGTTAAAAATTTTATTAATCTTAAAAAACCTTTATTTTATAAGGTTTTTTTATTATAATAATTATTATACAATAAAAAATGATTGACAGCAAGTTATTTTTATGCTACCATATTCGCGTACCCATTTCGGGTCTTTTTATTAACAACTTTGATAGGTTGGAGATAAAATTTTTCAGACACTGCGTTTGACGGAGCACATACCGTCGATTATGCCGAAATATACAAACAACATTTTGTGGAGTGCTCAATCGTTTATTCATAATTCTGTTATTAACTTTTTCAAGGAAATAACCCAAGTAACTGCCGTTGCGATGATTGCAACTATGTTAATTGTTTCCTTGTGGGCACACACAACACGCGCAGAAGCTCCAGAAGCTTTTGTGCCTACTTCAACAGGTTCAAAGATTTCACAAAAGGAAATCCTTGTTGATGGGTTAACTGCTGCTGAACGTGCAGCAAAAATTGATGCGTTTTACATCGCGAAAGGAGATCTTCCACTTGCAGGACACGGTGCAACATTTATTGCAACTGCTGATGAGTATGGAATTGATTGGCGTTTAGTTGCTGCTATCGGATTCATTGAATCTACTGGAGGTAAACATGCGTGTAAACGAGTAAATTATAGTGCGTTCGGTTGGGGTTCTTGTAAGATTAATTTTTCAAGTTACGAAGAATCAATTGATGTTATTTCTCAAAATTTGGGAGGACACAATCCGAGAACTGCTCCTTATTACAAAGGCAAGACACTTACCCAAGTGCTTGATGCATATAATCCACCAACAATAAAACCTAACTACAAAAAATTAATTACCAAAACAATGGAACAAATTGCAACAATTGATGCAGATACTGTTCTTGCGATGAAGTAATTTTTTACAAAAAAACTTCTCAAAGAGAAGTTTTTTTGTTTGTTAAATAAAAAAGTAATCTTGAAAAAGATTACTTTATAATTTACGTGCTGCTATCCAAAGAGTATTTGATCGTAATACTCTTGTCCGCCAACATTTTTTATTTCTTGCTGAAGTTTTTTTTCAGCATCAATAAGTTCTTGGGATTTGGTTTTTGAGTTGTTTTTTTGAGTTGTTTTTTTGGGTTTTATAAGTGCTAAAAATCGTTTCCATTCACTAAGTTCAATTTCCGATGGTTGTTCTATTTTTACAAGTGTTTCCCAGTTAATTTCGCTACCACTTTTTTTTAACCTCCTGTACTCTGCTTTGATTTTTTGATACCTATATTCCCAGTCGTGAACAATGTTTTTTATTTCTGAAATGAAGGATAATTTCTCATTGTCAGATAAATAATTTTTCTTTTCCATGATATTGAGTTTTTATTAGAATAATTATTATCAATTTTTAGGTATTTGTCAAATGATATCTCTTTCACAAAATACGCTTTTTATGTATAGTATGCATATGAACAAAAAACCGTTTTATCTGACAACAACCTTGCCATATGTGAATGCGCCGTTACATATGGGGCACGCTTTGGAATTCGTACGAGCAGATATTTTAGCTCGATATAAAAAACTGACAGGGCACGAAGTGTTTTTTAATACAGGAACTGATGAACATGGAGTAAAAATTTATAATAAAGCTGTTGAAAATGGAAAAACGGCCCAAGAATTTGTTGATGCTGGATTTGCAACTTTTCGGGAACAATTGGCTCAATTTGGGATTTCAGATGATATTCATTTTATTCGAACAACTGATGAAAATCATATTGCATTCGCACAAGCTTTTTGGAATAAGGTAAATGAAAACGGATATATTTATAAGAAAAATTACCAAGCAAAATATTGTATTGGATGTGAATCAGAAAAAACTGATTCTGATTTAGTGAATGGAGAATGTCCTAATCATCCAGGAATTCCACTTGAATTAATTGATGAAGAAAATTACTTTTTCAAATATTCTGCATTTACAGAAAAACTACTTGCATTGTATGAATCTCGTCCAGATTTTGTAGTGCCAGATTTCCGATTGAATGAAGTAAAAGAATTTGTAAAGACTGGACTTCAGGATTTTTCTATTTCTCGTAAGGTAGAAAAAATGCCATGGGGAATTCCAGTGCCTCATGATGATGGGCAAGTGATGTATGTCTGGTTTGATGCACTTACTAATTATATTTCAACACTGATTAGTCCGTCTGAATTTGAAACAGTTTTTTCGTCTTCAATAATTCCCTCACAAGATTCGGCTTCACCTGCATTTGCAGGTTCGATTTCATCCTCAAAAACTGTTTCAAATTTACAAGAAAGTTTATTTGAAAAGTTTTGGGTAAATGGAACTCCGACGCAATATTGTGGAAAAGATAATAATCGTTTTCAATCTGCAATGTGGCAAGCAATGCTCATGGCGGCAGGATTGCCAAATTCTCATCAAATTATTATCAATGGATTTATTACGGGTGACGGAGGAGTTCGTATGTCAAAAACACTTGGGAATGTAATTGATCCAAAACAAGTTGCTGATGAATACGGAACTGATGCGCTTCGCATGTTTCTCGCAAAAGAGATTAGTACTTGGGAAGATTCACCGTTTACTATGGAACGATTTGCAGCAGCATATAATGCAAATTTGGTAAATGGGCTTGGAAATTTGGTTTCGCGGACACTGACCATGACAGAAAGTTACGGTGTAGATGTTTCAGATATTATATTTCCAAACTTTACCGATATTGCACATCCAGCATATGAACGATTTGATTATGCAGAGGTGACCAGTGATATGTGGCGAGAAATTACTGACCTGGATAAATATATTACTGAAACAGAACCGTTCAAAATGTTCAAAGTTAATCCAGATCAAGCTCGATCAGATGTGCATCATGTGATCACAGGGTTGGCTCGAATTGCGGTATTGTTGCAACCAATCATGCCGACAACTGCGGAAAAAATGACAGAATTAATCAAGGATGGCAAAAAACCAAGCGAGCCGTTGTTTGGACGGAAATAAAAAACGCGAAAGCGTTTTTTCTGTTATAATAATTATATGGAAAATTCATTATTTAAGAAGAAAAACATGCAAGAAACAAAACAAGAAATTCCAAAGATAAAAGAAGGGGTTGATTTTGTATTTGAGCAGAATCCTGAATTAAGTTATTTCCTAGAGGATTATTTTTTAGATATTGAAGAAAAAACAAAAATAATTTCTTTCTACAGGGGTGGAATTTTTACAAAAGCTAGAGGCAAAGATTTATATAAAAAATATAATGGGAGTACTATACCTTATGAATATTCTGATAAAAGTTGGAATCTTTTACTTGAAGGTATTAAAGAGTTAGGTATAGATAAAGAAATTGTTATTAACGAACAGATTGATAGGGTAAAAAAAAATGAATCGACTGAAATTTCTCAAAACTTTGATCCTTCGACAGGTCAGTTCGAAGGGTTTGTCGATGAATCAGAGAAGCAAAGTAGTATAGAATATGTGATAAAAAATATAGAACTATTAAAAAAATTTAAAAATCTTGAACAAAAAGGAAGAGAGCTGTATTCTGATTATTTAAATACTATTTTTCCAGAAAGTAAAATAAAGGATATTGCTTTTCATGGTACAGATGAAAATTTTGAAAATTTCAAAAAATTTGTTGAAAATAAAAACACTGTATAAGTGTTTTTATTTTGCTATAATAAAATCATGTTCCAAAATCTCTTCCAACTCCCAAAACTTGCAAAATATGCAGCTGCTTCAAAAAAGTGGCTTGATTTGCTCGAGTTTGATATTCGCAATGTTTCGCTTGAAAATAATTCTATTAGTTGCACGATTTCATTCCCTGAAAAGCTCACTGGGAATGATGGGGTTATTCATGGTGGGATGATTTGTTTCGTTATTGATTCCATTGCAGGAATTCACGCACAGATGTTTTTTGATAAAAATGGTACAACACTTACTAAAAATCTTTCTGTGGATTTTTTACAACCAATTATTCCAGGTGAAATATATGTACTGACCTCTCGGAACGAATCAGGGAATGTAATGGTAGAAATAGGGAAGGAGAATCAGATATATGCAAGGGGTGTAGTTTCTATGGTTATCAAAAGTGATTAGTTATGATATAATAAATATATTAGCAGTTTTAATTAAAAAATACTATGATTACACCTTATGTAAATAATATTGAAAAAGAAACATTAGAAAATGATTTCTTCCGTAAAGAAGTGTTCACTGGAAAGCTTATGCAGATGACCGTAATGTCGATTCTCCCAGGAGACGATATTGGAGCAGAAGTTCATAATGATACCGATCAGTTTCTACGGATCGAGCAAGGAACAGGGAAAGCAATTATTGGTGATCAAGAATATGATGTAGCAGATGATTTTGTAATTATTATTCCTGCTGGAATGAATCACAATGTAATCAATACAGGTGAAATTGCAATGAAATTGTACTCTATTTATACTCCTGCAGAACATCCAAAAGGAACAATTCACAAGGATAAGGCTGAAGCTGTTGCAGCAGAAGCTCTCCATCATCACGATTAATTTTAATAAATAAAAAAACACCATCGAGACTGGTGTTTTTTTATTTAAATTTTTTCTATGATCATCATGTTTGTTGCGCCAGTTTGTCGCATGGCACCTCCACTCGCAATGATAATAATGTCATTTTTCTTGAGGTTACATTTTTCTTGAGCAATTGATTTGATTTCTTGACGAGATTCTGCAATTTGATCTTTTGGTGTATATACTGTTGTTGTTACTCCGCGGACAATGCTTAATTTTTGTGCAGTTGTTTGATTGGGGGTGAGTGCTAAAATAGGTTTAGTTCCATGGAATTGTGAAATTGCTTGTGCTGTCCGCCCTGTTTCAGTTAATGCGACAATAATCGATGTATTCAATCGTTCGGATGCTTCTTGGACGCTATGTGCAATGGTGTGAGTAATAGGGAATTGAATATTGGTAGTAAATTGAAACGCTTTTAGTTCTGCATCCTCTACGTTTCTCGCTATACTACTCATAACTGCTACGGTTTCAACTGGATATTCTCCAAGCGATGTTTCTTCTGATGTCATGATTGCGTCAGTTCCGTCAAAGATAGCATTTGCAACATCAGAAACTTCTGCTCGAGTTGGTTGTGGGGCATTAATCATTGATTCCATCATTTGTGTTGCAACAATGGTGTATTTACCTTTTGCAATTGATTTCCGGATAAGCTCTTTTTGATAGATGGGGGTTTTTTCTCGAGGTGTTTCTACTGACAGGTCTCCCCGTGCAATCATAACTCCATGAACCGTTTCCAAGATTTTATCAAAATGTTCAATTGCTTCTGCGGTTTCAATTTTGGCAATAATTTCTGGGAACTTGTTTTTCTTTTTCAAGATTTTTTGCAAGTCTTCTACATCGCTTGGAGTTCGTACAAATGAAAGCGCTACGAAATCAATATCAATAGGTTGTTCCAATGCCCAGTCGAGGTCTTTTTTATCTTTTGCAGTTAATGATGCAATAGAGAGGTTTCCATTCGGAATGTTTACTCCTCGTCGTGGCTTAATGATACCTCCGATTTCAATCGTACAGTGAATTTCATTTCCTTCAACTTTATTTACGACCAATTTTCGCCGTCCATCATCCAGCATGATTACTGAACCTTTATGAACTTCTTGGGGGAGTTTTGCATATGATACTGATATTCGTTTTTCGTCTCCGATAATTGTTTCTGTGGTAAGGATTATTTTTTTACCAGGAACAAGGTCTACAGTAGGAGTTGTATAATCACCAGTTCTGATTTTTGGACCTGATAGATCAACGAGGATTCCACAATGGATATCAAGTTCTCTCGATGCTTTGCGGAGATTGGTAATACGTTCCATGTGTTCTATATGATCTCCGTGACTCATATTAATACGGGCTACGTTCATCCCTGCATGAATCATTTTTTTAAGTACTGATACTTCTGTGGTTGTGGGTCCCAAGGTACAGACGATTTTTGTTTTTTTCATATTGAGGGATTGTAGCACAAGTATTACAAAATGTAGAGAGTGTCTGTTCAAAATTAAAAATATATGCTATAACATCGCTATGAACGAGGTAAAAAACAACTCAAAAGGGAATAAAAATGCTCTCCAAAAGATTATTTTATTTTATAAATTTATCCCAATTCCTGACCCAGAAACAACAATGCACTGGCAACGGAACTTGGCGGAAAATTTAAACTTGAAAGGACGCATCTTGATTAGTGAGCATGGAATCAATGGGACATTGGGTGGTGGTGTAGAAGATTTAAAAGCGTACACCAAAGAAATGAACAAGCATTCCTTGATGAAAAAAATCACCTATAAATGGAGTGATGGAGGGCGAGATGATTTTCCAAAACTTAAAGTAAAAGTAAAATCAGAAATCGTTGCATTTGGTGCACCTGATGAAATTATTGTTGATGAAAACGGGGTGAGCAATGGAGGGGTTCACTTAAAGCCAGAACAGGTAAATGAGTTAGTTGAAAAATATGGTGATGATGTAATTTTTTACGATGGACGAAATCAGTACGAGGCAAAAATTGGAAAGTTTAAAAATGCGATCGTTCCACCAATTAAAACTTCAAAAGAATTCATTAACGATATTGAAAATGGTGAAATTAGTAACCATAAAGACAAGCCTATTGTGACGTATTGTACAGGTGGAATTCGTTGTGAAATTTTGTCAGCAATGATGAAAAATCGAGGTTATGAAAATGTATATCAAGTAGACGGAGGAATTGCAAAATATGGTGAAAAATTTGGAAGTAAAGGATTATGGGAAGGGGAAATGTTTGTTTTTGATGGGCGTATGAAAATGTCATTTGATGAAGATACGCAACAAATTGGAACCTGTGAAATATGTGAGAATAAAACAGGGAATGTAATTAATAGTGGAGATATTCGTCGACATTTGCATGTGATTTGTGAGGATTGTGTGGAACAAGGAAAACATATTGGAGTTATTCAATAAAAAACTGCAGGAGCGGTTTTTTGTTATTTTATATTTATGCTATATTCCAACTATCTATGAAACTCGATTATATTGATATTCATTCACATTTGAATTTGTCACCGCTTGCAGAAAAAAGGCAAGAAATTTTAGAAAAAATGAAGGAGCAAAATATTGGAACGATTACCGTTGGAATTGATATAAAAACTTCTCAATTAGCTATCGATATTGCAGAGCAGAATCCAGATCAATGTTGGGCAACAGTTGGTTTTCATCCTACAAATGTGCATATTCCTACAGAATCAGAATGGCAAATTATTGATGAAATGGCACATAATGAAAAAGTAGTTGCTATTGGTGAAACAGGCTTGGATTATTTCCGAGATCAATCACCAGAAGCAAAACAAAAACAAACAGAAGTTTTCAAGCAACATATTATACTGGCTCAAAAAGTTGGAAAACCATTGATGTTGCATGTCCGTGCAAGTCGTGGAACTGACGATGCGTATTATGATGCGTTACAAATTTTACAAGAAATGAATTATCAAGGAAAAGCAGATTTTCATTTTTTCAGTGGTTCTGTGGAATGTATGCAGTCAATTATTAATGCAGGATATATGATTTCTGTTGATGGTCCAATTACTTTTGTTGCCGAATACGATGAAATGATTCGTGCGTGTCCGATTGAAAAAATCATGATTGAAACTGATGCACCATATGCAGCACCAAATCCATATCGAGGGAAAACATGTGAACCATGGATGGTAATAGAAGTCGCAAAGAAAATTGCAGAATTAAAAGGATTAGAAATTGCAGTAGTTCGAGAGCAAATGATGAAAAACACAAGAGAATTTTTTGGGATATAACTCTTTACTTTTTCAAAAATTTATGCTAGTTTATGAGTACTTTGGATTCTATTCAAAGTGCTTTTTTATTATTTAATTTAATTATATCTATATAACTATGGCACGAAAAAAGGCAATCACTACTCTTTCTTCTGAAACGCTGGAGCCTCGAGTGTATGAACTCAGCTTCCTATTGTCACCAGCAGTTCGTGAAGAAGACCTTGATACTCGTATTAACGAAATCAAGGATATTATTACTCAAGCAGGAGGTACTTTCATTGGTGAAGGAAATCCTGAATTTATCGACTTGGCGTATGAAATGTCAAAGGTAATTGAAAACAAACATGTTCGTTTCAATCAAGGATATTTTGTTTGGGTAAAATTTAATCTTACTCCAGATCAAGTAAAATCTACTCTTGAAACTGTTGAAAAGCATCTCTTGGTAATTCGAGCATTGCTCGTTACTACTGTTGCAGAAAATACAGTAATAAGTAAAAAACCTCTTTCAAAAATTTTGAAATCTAATACTCGAGAAGAAATCGTTGAAGATGAAGTTCTTGATATTGATGAAGAAGAGGTTGATCCAGGTATTGCAGCAACAGAATTACAAACACCGATTAATCACGATGATGAAGAAGTAGTCGATTCATCAGTTAATACAACAGAAACAGAATAAAAAGATTGGAAATCTTGTCAGGAATTGTTTGTCGCGATATACTAGAATGGTTAGTCGATAATTAACCAAAGAAATAATTTATATGTATATCAATAAAGCAATTATTGCAGGAAATGTAACACGAGATCCAGAACTAAAATCTCTTCCTTCAGGAATCAAAATTACAACTTTTTCAGTTGCAACGAATCGATTCTGGAAAGATGCAGTAACTGGTGAACGTAAAGAAATGGCTGAATATCACAATATTGTTGTATTCGGTCGGCAAGCAGAAAACTGTGCACAATATGTCAAAAAAGGTTCACAAATTTCAGTGATTGGACGTATCCAAACACGCAGTTGGGAACAAGATGGTCAGAAAAAATACCGAACCGAAATTGTTGCCGAAGACGTACAATTCGGATCTCGTCCTAATACAACAGGAACTGCACCATCTGCCGCATATAGTACACCAGTAACTGCCCCATCAGAATCAGCAATTGATTATCCAGATGCAGATGCTCTCGATATTAATCCTGACGATATTCCATTCTAATTTTGTTTTTGTGAATTGTATATGTCACAACAATGTTATTTTAAATCAAACAATATCAAGTATATTGATTACAAAGATATTGAAATTTTGAAAAAATTCCTAGGATCAACTGGTAAAATTTTACCAAGAAAACGAACAGGAACAACGCTCAAAAATCAGCGAGCACTTGCTCTTGCAGTAAAACGAGCTCGATTTATGGGATTACTTCCATATATTGAAGCATAGAGTATTTATTTAGTACGAGACATTAAATATACTCAATAAAAAATATCCTCGAGACGGATATTTTTTATTTTCTGTATAAAAGTTGACTTTTTTATTAAATATGATATACTATTTTTAATAAAAATAAATAATATGGTAATAACATTGATTGTAGTAGTTGTACTTGCAGTATATGCAGTGGCAACTACTTATATTTCCCTAAATATAGAGAAATATCGAAAAGAAAAATTAATGGATTAATTTCTTAATCTAGTAAAACCTATACGGATGTATAGGTTTTTTCATTTAATTATTTTTCAAAAATATGCTATAATGAAGGTATATAATTATTTATTGGAATTAATCAAAAACCCTTATTTATGGCAACAGAAGACTCAAAAAAAGTTAAAAAAGGAGAATCGTACGGAGCAGAATCAATTACTGTCCTCGAAGGACTCGATCCAGTACGAAAACGTCCAGGAATGTATATTGGTTCAACAGGAACAGAAGGTCTGCACCATTTGATTACTGAAATTTTTGACAACAGTCGTGACGAAGCAATGGCAGGTCATGCGAATCATATCGAGGTATCATTGCTTCCGAATAATCGAATTCGTGTTGTAGATAACGGACGAGGAATTCCTGTAGATATTCACCCAAAAACAAAAGTCTCTGCACTCGAAACAATCCTCACAGTATTACATGCAGGAGGGAAGTTCGGTGACGGTGGGTATAAAGTTTCTGGAGGTTTACACGGAGTTGGTTCATCAGTAGTAAATGCATTATCAATTTATATGCGCGCCGAAGTGCATCGTGATGGACAAATTCACATGCAGGAATATTCAATCGGTAAACCAAAAGCCAAGGTAAAAACCATCGGCAAAACAACTTTTCGAGGGACGATTATTACCTTTGAACCAGATATTGAAATCTTCAAAGAGATCAAATTTAACTGGACTAAAATTGTAAATCGTTTACGGGAACAAGCATACCTTGCCAAGAAATTACGCATTACTGCAATTGATGCACGAGAAATAGCCAAAGTTCCTGAACTTCTCGGAGAAGTATATCTCAAAGATTTACATATCCAAGCTCCATCGATGTCATTTTATTTTGAAAATGGGCTCACTTCAATGGTGCGTGCATTAAATCTTGGTAAAAAACCAGTTCACGAAACTTTGTTCTATGTAGAAAAAACAGTAGACGATATTAATGTTGAAATTGCTTTGCAATATGTTGATGATATTGATGGAAAAATTGTACCATTTGCAAACCATATCTATACCTTGGAAGGAGGAATGCATGTTACTGGATTCAAGACAGCACTCACTCGAACATTAAATACCTACAACAAAGAAAAGAAAATCCTCAAAGATGGTGAAACTTTTGATGGAGGTGATGTACTCGAAGGATTAACGGCAATTATTTCAGTCAAGATGCCAGAGATTCAATTTGAAGGACAAACCAAAGCAAAATTAGGAAGTCCAGAAGCTCGAGGTGCAGTAGAAACAGTTTTTGGTGAAGCTATTGCAACATTTTTCGAAGAGCATCCAGACGAAGCAAAAGCAATTCTACAAAAAGCCGTACTTGCATTACGAGCACGAAAAGCCGCAAAAGCTGCAAAAGATTCCATCTTGCGGAAAGGTGCACTCGAAGGATTTACGTTACCAGGAAAACTCGCAGATTGTCAGAGTAAAAATGCAGAAGAATCAGAGCTCTTTATTGTAGAGGGGGATTCTGCGGGTGGAACAGCAAAAATGGGACGAGACAAGAAAACTCAAGCCATTCTCCCATTGCGTGGAAAAATTTTGAACGTGGAGCGAGCACGACTTGATAAATTGATTGCAAATAACGAAGTAAAAAACTTGGTTATTGCATTGGGTACAAGCATCGGAGAAACATTCGATATCGGGAAAATTCGTTATCAAAAAATAGTCATTGCAACTGATGCCGATGTGGACGGTTCACACATTCGAACATTGCTCTTGACCTTGTTCTACCGATATATGCGACCAGTGATTGAATCGGGTTATATGTATATTGCGCAACCACCATTGTACAAATTGAAACAAGGAAAAACCGATCATTATGCCTTCAGTGATGAAGAACGCGATGCACTGATTGAACAACTTGCAAAAGAGCGTTCTCAAAAATCAGAACCAGAAACCAAGAAAAAATCAAAAGCATCATCAGAAGAAATCGAAAACAGCGAAGAAAATTCAGAAGATTCATCAGAAGACGCAGGAGTTAATGAAGAATTAAAAGCAAAACTCAAACAAGCTGGAATTTCAAATGTACAACGATACAAAGGACTCGGGGAAATGAACTCTGATGAATTATGGGAAACAACCATGGATCCGAATCGTCGTATTTTGAAACAGGTAACTATTGATGATGGGATTGAAGCCGACAAAACATTCGATATGTTGATGGGTACTGATGTTCCATTGCGTAAAGCATTTATTCAATCAAATGCAAAAACAGTAGAAATTGATATTTAAAAAACAAAAAACGCACATGTGCGTTTTTTGTTTTTAATTTAATTCAATTTTGATAATTGTTTTCAAGTCTTCGATGAAGATTTCTTTTTCTTTGGCAACTTCTGCCCAGAATTCTTTGAGTTCTTTATTTTTTGCAGAATCCTTGAGATAGTTATTCTTGATTCGCCAGAGAGACTTTTGTTCTTGTACGAGTTGAGTAGTTAAATTATAAAGGTTGTTATTGTCTTTTTTCATAGATGTTTTAATTATTATTGGTAATAGTACAAGTATACCAAGAAAAAGAAAAGTTTTCCACAAGAATAATTGAAAATACATTTCTATCACTTGCAAACAATGAATCTTTCTTGGTATAATGAAATATCACCCGCTAACTAATTATTATTTATATGTTTTCAAAAATTTCTCACCAATTAAAAAACTTGTCGTCACTCTTTTCTCGTAAGACACTCATTGCTACATTTTCTATTCTCTCTATTGTAGGGTATGGAGCTTTTGTATTTGCTGTTGCACCACCAGGAGGATATTTACCAGGTCAAACATTAAATCCTGATTGTGGGCCGTTAGATAATGATCCAAATTGTTTTGTGCAAATTGTTTCAAATGGAGTTACTTCAATCAACGGTATTACAGGACAAGCAAATATCATAGCAGGGAAAAATACTTCAATAGACAGAGATGGTAATAATATTTCAATCTCTGCAAATTTTAATGAAACAGGGAAATATATTATCTCTGGGGGTGCTGTTTGGAGTGGGAGCGGTTTTACTTATGATGTTTCAATTGTTTCTTACTTTTTTAACGGACTCAAGGAAGGTAATCAAGAAACCGTAACACTTGATCCGTCTGATAATACTTATGACCGTATTGATGCATTTGTAATTACTGAAGGGGGTGATATTTATGTAATAAAAGGAACTCCTTCTGCAAACCCTGCTTCTCCAGTTATTGACGATGATGAACTTCTTATTCAGCTCGTTATTGTTCCCGCAGGAGCAACAGAGCCGGGAATAATTAGTGAAACTATTTATAACGAAAACACTGAATGGACATCAGATATTAAGAAAAAAGGAAATGCCGCTTCAGATATTGGTACTATTGATTTCAATAACACTAACTATGTCAAAAAAGATAACCGATCAATGTTTTGGAATGCGAACGAGGCAAGTGTTGTGAGTTTCTTGAGAGGGTCTAGTTTCGAAGTGAATGATTGGACAAGTTTGAATTTCTGGATTCGTTTGGAAGAACCAATTACTGATGGACGCAGATTCGAGTTTAGATTCTACAAAAATGCAGGAACTGCAGTTGGAAACTATGTTGATATTCGGACAATGGGGTTAAACAGAACCTTGCTCCATGAATGGCAACTCATCACGATTCCTATTTCTGCATTTAATATACCTCAAGGTCAATTAGCAGATCGATTACGAATGACGTTCACTCTAGGATCTCCAGATACAGTACGTAATTTATATATCGATAATATTCGATTAACAACTGACGGAACCCCGAAACAGCAGGAGCAAACGAATCCCATGAACATATCAGTGAATGGGTCAGTGGTAGGTTCTGGAAACAAGCTTAATTTGATTGCTGGTGATGGTATAAATCTCGAGGGGTCACTTGATGATGGGAGTGGGCAGATGAATGTGTTGATAGATACTGATCTCCTCGCCAATAACGGATTAACTGCAGTAGGAAATAGTTTCCAACTGGGAGGAACATTGACGAGTGATACATTTATCAATTCAAATAATAAAACATTTACTATTGGTAATGAACTTTCTAATGGAGGTAATTATTTTATACAAATGTCAAATAATAGTTTTGGTATGCCTGGCGTAGGAATGGGTACTACTCTCGCTGATGGGTCAGTTGCTCGATCGGTGATGGTACAAAATAATGATATCCTAGTAACGTACCTTGGCTCAGCGGATAGTAATGAATATAATAATTATACTGTCTCTACCATATATGACCCAAGTACAAAAGATGGAAATATTGAATTATTAGCACGAAAAGAAGGAGTAGAAACAATATTTAAAATAAAATCTGATGGATGGTATTTCAATGGTCAGGGAGCACTTTTTATGAATAGTCAGACAGGGCTTGCTGGTCAAGTACTTACCTCAAATGGTAGTGGGGCAGCACCAACGTGGGAAACGGTTTCAGGGGGTAGTTCACCAATATCAGTTAATGGTACTACACTCTATTCATCTGGACTCATTGGTACAGGCAATACAAATGGTAATAACATTTTCTTTGGAGCCTCTGCAGGATCTGGTGCAACGGGTGCATCTTACTCAAACTTCCTTGGGCACTCTGCAGGAAATGGTGCAACCAGTGCATCTTTCTCAAACTTCCTTGGACCCGCTGCAGGATCTGGTGCAACGGGTGCATCTCACTCAAACTTCCTTGGATACTCTGCAGGAAATGGTGCAACAGGTGCATTTTTCTCGAACTTCCTTGGATATCAAGCAGGATCTGGTGCAACAGATGCATCTAATTCAAACTTCCTTGGACGACAAGCAGGATATAATGCAACAAGTGCAAATAACTCAAACTTCTTTGGGCAAGGAGCAGGAAGTGGTGCAGTAGATGCATACGAATCAAATTTTTCTGGGTATCAAGCAGGAATGGGCGCAACAGGATCTTACTACTCAAACTTTTTTGGTCGTCATGCAGGATATCAAGCAATTGATTCCTATGACTCAAACTTTTTCGGTACAGGTGCAGGATATCAAGCAGTCAATGTAGATCGATCAAACTTTTTTGGAAATAATTCAGGTTATAAATCATCTGGTGCTATTAATTCAAACTTCTTTGGTTATACAGCAGGTGCTCTTTCTGGCGGTGCATCTAACTCAAATTTTTTCGGATATCAAACAGGGTACAATGCAACAAGTGCATCTAACTCAAACTTCTTTGGACCCTTTGCAGGATATAATGCACCAAACGCTTCAAACAGTATCTTCATTGGTCAAAATTCAGGTTACAACGACACTGTAAACAATACAGGAGACCTAAACGACTTCAGCATCCTCCTCGGTCCAAACACGAGCACAGGTGGATTCTCAAACAGTATTGCTCTGGGTGGTTCTGCAACCAACACTGCAACTAATCAATTTATGATCGGTTCTGCAGCACGACCAATTAACGATTTGACCATCGTAGGAACAGGTTTTGCAAGTTGTACTATCGATATACCAGGTGGTACTGATGCCGGTGGTGGTACAGGAACAGGTATCAGTTGTTCATCAGATGAACGATTGAAAACAAACATTGAAAATCTGGAATCTACCACACTGGATACATTGTTGAATGTAAAAACAGTGCGATACAATTGGAGTGCAAATCCAACAGGAAATAAATCTATTGGATTCCTTGCTCAAGACTTACAACAATATTTCCCTGAATTGATAAAAACAGGACATGACGGATATCTCCAGGTAAATTACGGAGGAATGACTCCAATTTTAGTAAAAGCGATTCAAGAAATGAATTTGCGTATTACTGACTTGAATAATATGACAGAAGTGAATCCGTGGAGAGATGGATTGATTGCGTGGCTGGGTAATGCATCGAACAAGATTACTCGAATATTCACCGGAGAATTATGTCTCTATAGTGAAGACGGTGATACTGAATGTATTAACATGGCAGAATTGCGTGCGTTGAAACGAGGACAATCTCTCGGTTCAACAACTATTACGCCAGCTACTCCAACAACTCCAGTAGAACCGACTGTTCCTACAGAACCAGTTACTCCTGTGGATCCAACTAATCCAGTAGATCCAATTACTCCACCTGAAGTTCCGGTTGTAACACCACCTGTTGCACCATCGGAACCAACTGCTCCAGTAGAACCATCACCAGAATCTCCAGCAGGAAATGATGGAAATGGTGCGGCTGATACAAATAGTCCATCAGCTAATGATGGAGCTACAAGTGGAGACACTAGTTCTCAAGGATAATGTAAATTAAAAAACACCAATTGGTGTTTTTTAATTTACAATGTTCGGTTTTTAATTTCGTCATTAAGTTTTTCTAGTAATGCATCAAGGGTGATTCCTTCAATTTTTGTATTATTCCGTCCTTCGAGGGTGAGTGTTTTCGAATCTCGTTCTTTATCTCCGATAATAATCTGATAAGGAATTTTACTTGTTTTTGCATTTCGAATTCGTTTTCCAAGTGAATCATCAGATAATAAGGTAACACGAATATCTAATTTTTTGAGTACTTGATACATTTCATCTGCATAATTTCCATGATGTTCATTTGAAACAGGGAGGATTGCAACCTGAACAGGTGATAACCATACAGGAAATGCACCTCCAAAATGTTCAATAGCAACACCGATGAATCGTTCCAATGATCCGGCAATAGCGCGGTGGATCACTACGGGTCGTTCAGGTTGTCCTTGTTCATTAATATATGACATTTCAAATCGTTCCGGAGCATTGAAATCACATTGTACGGTCGCTAATTGCCATTCTCGTCCAATCGCATCCTTGAACATAAAATCAAGTTTTGGTCCATAAAATGCAGCCTCACCAATTCCTGGTTGATAATTCAATTGTAAGTCATCACAAACTTGAGTAAGTGCTTTTTCTGCAGTTTCCCACATTGCGTCTGTTCCAAGCCATTTTGTTTTGTCTTCATCACGTAATGATAATCGTACCCAGTATCCGTCCATCATTCTCATGGTAGTATAAAAATCTTTGATGATATTTACAATATTGATACATTCCTCATGAATTTGATTCGGCCGTACAAATAAATGTCCGTCGTCTTGGGTAATTGATCGTACTCGAGTCAATCCTGAAAGTTGTCCCGTTTTTTCATCTCGATAAATAGTTGCTGGTTCAAAATATCGTACTGGCATATCTCGATAACTGAATTGATTATCAGCAAACAATTGATAGTGATGTGGACAATTCATTGGTTTCAAGAAAAAGTCTTCTTTACTCGTTCCGCCATGAACTTTGAACATATCGTCCAAGTAATGTCCTGCATGACCACTGGTTTCATAGAGTGATTCTTTTGCGAGGTGTGGAGTCCAAACCCATTGATATCCATGTGATTTGTGCAAATCCCAGAGATAGTTAGTGACTTCTTGTCGCAAGATAAGTCCTTTTGGTTGAAAGAGAGGAAGTCCAGATCCTACAAGATCAGAAAAACTAAATAATTTTAATTCTTTTCCAAGCTTACGATGATCTCGTTTGATAGCTTCTTCTTGTCGCCAGATTTCTTGTTCAAGGTCTTTGCTCGTTGCAAAAGCAAGTCCGTAAATCCGAGTAAGCATTTTATTTTTCTCATCTCCTCGCCAATACGCACCTGCAATACGGTCGAGTTTGAACGCATCGAGTTGTACTTCATTTGCAAAATCATCAACATGACCACCACGACACAAATCAACAAAGTTTCCAGAAGTATACAAAGTAATTTCTTCACCTTTTTCTGCAAGGTCGTTAATTAATTCTAATTTGTAGGGATTATTTGCAAAGAGTTTCCGTGCCTCGTCGATAGTTGAAATACTTTGGTTAAATGCATGCCAAGTCGGTGCAATTGCTCGCATTTTTTTCTCGATTTTTTCGAGATCTTTTTCCGTGATTGGTTGTGAAAATTCGAAGTCGTAGTAAAAACCATTTTCAATAACTGGGCCAATCGTTGGCCGAGTATCTGGATAGAGTTCAAGTACTGCTGCCGCAAGTAAATGGGCGAGCGAGTGACGGATTTTGTATAATTGATCAATTTCTTGCATAGATAGGGGAACTATAGCATATTTTCAAGATTTTGGGAGGATACTTGACATATTATTATTATTATGTAAACTTTATATCAAAGAATATCTACAGAACCTTAATGAGGGGAAGCTATTACTGAAAACTCGTAATTATCAGTAGTATATAGAATATTCTTGTATTTTTTAATTAAAATTTAATAGCATGGAAACAACAGTATTTGCCACTCAGGCACCCGTATCGCTTACTCAAGGTAGAAAGCATACAATCTTTTTCTTGATTCTTGTACAAGGAATTTTGAAAATGCAATCACTTGTAAAACAAGTAAAATCGCTTCGCTCAGAAATGAGGAGGCAACGCGAAAGAATGGATAGTCGTTTTATTCCTGATCCTTCGGATGTATTTGGACAATATGCAAAAGTATTTTCTAATATCACTGGAGTAGAAGAGTCTGAAATGAAACTTTTCTTGAAAGAGTATTTGAAGGATCATCTGAAAAAGAGATTGGCAGAACCAAAACTTCCACAAGAAAAAGTAGAAGAAATTATCTACCAAACTCATCAGAAGATGTTTACTATGGAAGGTGTTGAGATGATGCTCAATGCTCGAGATCGTTCCAAAAAATCTTTGAATGCTGTAAAGCATGGAGAGGGTAGAATCTTCCAATCTAAGGAATCGGCAATGCTTAAGGTAATTGTCGAGCAAATGAATTCGTTCACCGAAGAAATGTCTGGGATTTCTGGGTATTCATCTGATGAGCTCTCTGAAGCACAATATATTGTATTGGCTTCAATTATAGATGGATTATAGTAAATTTAAATATAGCACACCTATCCGAGTAGGTGTGTTTTTATTTCTATGCTATAATTTAAAAAAGAGCCTGGTATTGGTTGATAGGCATTTTAGGTTTTAGGCTCGGACCGCGGCGTCAGTCGCGTTTTTTTAATATAAAAAAACTGCCTCATGCAGTTATTTTTTACATAATATTCCCTAAAAATGCACCAACACCATACGCTACTCCTGCGGCAATCATACCAATGATTAATGTTTCGATTGAGGTTCGTATTGAGTTTTTTTTGCTTAATATACCGCGCACTGCACCAATACCAATAAAAGTAATACCAGTAATAATGGCTGTCCATAGAAATGCAATCACAGGATTGATTTGATCTACGATGAGATAAGCAATAACAGGGATTGATCCAATACTAATGAATGATAAAAATGTTGCGAGTGCAGTTTTGATCGGTGAATGATGGTCTTGATCAGGGTTTTGTTCCTGATGTGATTGTTCAGACAGATAGTTTGACGATGCCATAGAAAATCCGTCAGCTAATACGTTCGAAAATCCTAAAATAGCAACAATACTTGTTTCCAAGTTTGCTCCAGCAATTCCGGCGATAATCGCAAATGTAGTTACCGTTCCATCAATTGATCCATATACGAATTCTGGGAGATATTTAGTAATTTTACCAGTAAGGTATTCTTGAGAAGATGAAATCATATATTAATTATTTTGATGTGTTTGGGTTTTTGGCATCCAACGCATAATTACTTTGAGTGCGACAAACACTGATAATGCAATAATCAAGAAATTCACTACTGATGTGATGAAATTTCCAATTTTAATTTGTCCGATTACTAGCGCACTAAAATCAGGAGCTCCAAAAATCATAGCGATTATTGGCATGATAACATCAGCAACTAATGACTCTACAATTTTATTGAATGCAGCCCCAATAATAATACCGATTGCAAGATCAAGAATACTTCCTTTTAATGCAAAAGTTTTGAATTCTTCGATGAAATTCGTTGCTCGTCCTGATACATTTTTGAGATTTTCCATAAGTTTAATTTTGTTAAACTAATAATGGCTCTACTATACACTTTTCATAAATTTGGTAAAGTAGGATATATGCAGTTGAACAAGAAGGAAATACAGCAGTTCCAAAAAATAGTCCTTGATTATTTTATTATTTCTGGACGAACTCATTTACCTTGGCGAGAAAAAATAAATCCTTACAAAGTTTGGGTTTCCGAGGTAATGTTACAACAAACTCAAGTCGATCGGGTAATTCCATTTTTTAATAATTGGATGAAATATTTTCCTGATATACAAACTTTGGCAAATGCGTCACAGATTGATGTTTTAAAGCACTGGAAAGGTTTGGGATATAATTCTCGAGCACTTCGTACGAAAAAATGCGCAGAGGAAATTGTACAAAAATATCATGGAATATTTCCCAAAGAAAAAAATGAGATTGAAAAACTTCCTGGAATTGGTCCGTATACAGCAGGTGCGATTGTTGCATTTGCTTATAATCAATCAACAGTAATTATTGAAACAAATATCAGGCGAGTGTTCATTCATCATTTTTTTGAAAATGAATGTCATCCTGAACTTGATTCAGGATCTAGGTTAGAATCTCAAAATACATGGATTCCGGATCAGGTCCGGAATGACAACAGGCAGATAACTGATTCTCAAATTCTGGATCTTGTTGAAAAAACACTTCCAGAAAAAGATTTCAGAATGTGGTATTGGGCATTGATGGATTATGGTTCGTATTTAGGGCGAACATTAAATATTGCAGGAAAAAAATATAATCCCAATATACAAAGTAAACATTATAACAAGCAATCAAAATTCATTGGGAGTGATCGACAGATTCGTGGGAGGATTTTAGAAATTTTGTTACAAGAAAAAAATAATGAAATTACTTTGGTAAAATTACAAAAGGGGATAGTAGAATTAACTATAGATTATGAACGAGTTCAGAAAATTCTCGATCAATTAGTTTTAGAGAATTTTATTATAATACAGAATAAAAAAATACAATTAAAAAAATAAGCGTCTCCATAGGAGACGCTTTTCTTTTATATAAAAGAAAAAATTAGTTCATCAGACCATATTGACGAGCATGCTCGTTCAGCATATCACGAACTGCACCATAACCGATTTGGTTTGCTGAAGGCATAGGAATACCCATTTGTGCAAAGGAAGACTTTGTTTCTTCGTAGGCTTTTACCGCCTTTGCAAGTGTTTCTCTGCAGCCTGGTTTACCTTCTTTGCATGTTTTTGCATAATCTTGTACTTTCGGTAGGATTTCCTTTCTCGCTACTTGGATTCTTCTTTCTTTTGGCATTGTACTCATAAATATTATTTTTTGATTCGTTGATTATTATATATATTTCACAAAAAAAGTCAAGCGTACCTGTTAAGTTATAAAATATGGTATTCTATAGATATATGGATAAAAACTTTTTAGAAGCTTACGATGGTCTGAATGAGCGACAAAAATTAGCAGTGGATACATTGGATGGTCCAGTAATGGTGGTTGCAGGTCCTGGAACAGGGAAAACACAAATTCTCACATTGCGTATTGCAAATATCTTGCAAAAAACTGATACACCTGCAAATGCGATTTTGTGTTTAACGTTTACTCGGTCAGGAGTAATGGCAATGCGTGAACGATTGGGACGGTATATTGGAACACGATCTCGTGATGTTATTATTAGTACTTTTCACAGTTTTGCAATTTCGTTGGTAGAGAAAAATTTTGCATTGCTTGATTTTGATACAATTCCGCAATTGCTTGAGGACGAACACGCGATTTTAATTGTTGATGAATTATTAGAAAATGGAGATTGGGAATATTTGCGACCGCGGACAGATCCTGCAAAATATTTTCATGATTTGCGTGGATTGATTTCCATTTTGAAACGAGAACGGATGACCCCAGAACAATTTTTGAGTTCAGTAGAATATGAAATCAAAACACTTGCAGAAGATCCAGATAGTGTTTCATCTCGTGGACCAAGTAAAGGTCAATTAAAAAAAGAAGTTGAGAAAAAAATAGAAAGTCTGAACCGTACTCGCGAAGTAGTTGCTTTTTATGAACAATATGAACAATTCAAACGCGAACATTCACTCATGGATTATGATGATGTTTTGGAATATGCGGTGCAGTTGGTACAAGAATTCGAAGATGTCCGTGCCGATGTGCGAGAAAATTATCATTATATATTAGTTGATGAACATCAGGATTCATCAGGGGTACAAAATGATTTCTTAAAAGCGACCTGGTCAGAAGTTGAGCGTCCAGATATTTTTGTGGTGGGTGATGATCGGCAATTGATTTATGGATTTTCTGGTGCAAACTTGGATTATTTTACAGAATTCAAAACTGCTTTTGGAAAAGCAGAATTAATTACACTTACAGAAAACTATCGTTCAACGAAACCAATTCTGGAACTTGCTGATACATTATTGAAAAGTTCGGTGACTAATGAATCATTGAATAGTAATTCAAAATTGAAAGATCAAGAAAAGATAACGCTTTCTGAATTCATGTACGGACGAGATGAAATTATTGGTGCAGGCTTGTATTTTAAAAAACAAATTGAAAACGGAACGAGTTCTAATGAATGTGCATTGCTTTTACCAAAAAACCGACAAGTAAAAAGTGCGGTACAAATTTTACGGTCGCTTGGGCTTCCAGTAGTTTCTGAACAATCAGTTTCACTTTTGGAAATTGCAAAAACAAAAAGTTTGCTTCGTATTATGCGACTTATCACAGATCCATTTAATGCGGTATTACTTGCAGAGTCACTTCTCGACAGTACAAGTCAAGTTCCACCGATTGACGCACATACTTTTTTGAAATCAGTAAAAAAGACTGACTTGATTACGTTACAAGATTTCATTACCTATGGATCAAATGATGGAATGTTTGCAGAAAATAATTCAGTCGTTGTTTTTGGGAGAAAAATCGAATCATGGATTACTCGATTTACGTATGAAAAAGTTTCGTACATAGTGAGTATGATTGGAAATGAATTATTGATTGATCAAGCAAAGAATCACGATGATTTTATGGAATCCATTGAAATCGTACGGAGTCTATTACATACCAGTATGCATTGGGAATCAAAAAATCCTACAGGAACATTACGAGAATTCTTGAATTATTTTGATCGAGTGAATCAATATGGAAACAATGTTGACGTTGCAAAAATTGGTGCGACTCATGGAATCCGTGTAATGACACTTCATAAATCAAAAGGGCTCGAATTTGATCATGTTTGGATTGGTCACATGAATGAGGAAATAATTATGAGTAACAAGGCAAGTGCTTTCACACTTCCTGAAAAAGTAAAAGAAAAAATTGCAGAACGAGACGTGTTAACAGCAAAGCGAGAATTGTATGTAGCAATTACACGAGCAAAACAATATTGTGTGATGAGTTACGCACAAAAAAGGGAGATCGGAGGAGAACTTGAATTATTACGGATTATTCAAGATTTACCTCAAGAATTTTTAAACACTTCATCTGCAGAACAGAACGAGCAGATAATTCTTGGTGATAATCCAAAAAATTATGTTTCGATAGAGCAGGTTATCAATGATTCTCCATTAATTGATACTATCCAAGATTTTGTAAAAGAACGATTCACCGAAAAGAAAATTTCTGTTTCACTCCTTAATAATTTTTATGAATGTCCATGGAAATGGTATTTCAGAAATTTCTTGCAAATTCCCGAGGTAAAAGGAGTTTCGCTTGCTCTCGGTTCTGCGGTTCACTCGACGATTGAATTTATTTTAAAAATAAAAACATTACCAAGTGAAAACGAAATCCGAGAAAAAATTATTGAGTCATTACAAAAAGAAGGAGTGACCAAAGAAAAAGATTTATATCAATTAACTAGAGATGCACAGATTGCGATCAGTAATTGGATCAAGGGATATTACAATGAACTCTCAAAAAACTATCAAACAGAACGCAGTATCGGATTCAAGGACAAGCAATTTCCAAATCTTTCATTGTATGGAAAAATTGACCTCACGGAAACATTACCAGACGGTTCTATTATAGTGACGGATTTCAAAACAGGGAAAAGTAAAACGGGAAGTATGATTGAGAAAATTGATGAGGAAGGTCGCATGTCGTCATTGTTGCGACAACTTGCGATGTACGGATACTTAATCCAAGGAAGTGATAAAGTGCTCCCAACAGAATTGCGATTAATGTTCCTCGAAGAAGATCAAGGAAATAAAAATGCACTCTACAGGACGCGAATCAATCAGGAGCAAATTGAATTACTCATCCGTGATATCACTGATTACCAAGAATTGTTATTAAATGGGGAGTGGGTAAACAGAACGTGTAATGCAAAAGGTTTTGGAAACACCGAATGTGAACACTGTGCACGAATGCAGAAAATGTTGGCAGAGGAAAATTTAGATAAATAAAAAACGGACTCTTTGTTCGTTTTTTTTTGTTTTTTATTTCATTTTTAGGTATAATAAAATCATATGTTATTCAATAAAAGTAAAAAAATAAAAGTAGGTATTAATGGGTTTGGTCGGATTGGTCGTGCGTTCTTTAAACAAGCTTGGGATCGTGATGATGTTGAGATTGTTGGTATTAACGACCTTGGTTCTCTTGAATCATTAGCTTACCTGTTACGATATGACACCGTGTATCGAAATTGGGGTCATTCTGTTTCACTTGTGGAACCAATTATTAATAATGATGGAACCGTTTCACAGCATGGATATTTGATTGTTGATGAAAAACGAATTCCTGTGTTTGCAGTAAAAGATCCAGCACAAATTCCTTGGAAATCAGTTGAGGTTGATGTGGTTGTAGAATCTACTGGATTGTTTACTGCATATGATAAAGCAAATGCTCATATTACTGCAGGAGCAAAACGAGTCGTAATTAGTGCTCCAGCAAAAGGTGGTGAAGACGCAGGAATTAATGGAGAAACAATTCTTCTTGGTGTGAATGAAAATAAATTTGGAACATGTGATATTACAAGTAATGCATCATGTACGACAAACGCTGCTTCGCCATTGATTGGAATTCTTGATGAATCAATTGGAATTGAAAAAGCATTGTTGTCGACAACGCACGGATATACAGCGTCACAAGCACTCGTTGATGGTCCAAGTAAAAAAGACCTCCGTGAAGGTCGTGCTGCAGCACAAAATATTGTGCCGAGTTCAACAGGTGCTGCGATTGCGGTTGCAAAAGCATATCCAAGTTTAGAAGGATTGTTCGACGGGATTTCGCTCCGTGTTCCGGTTCCAGCTGGATCAATTGTAGACGTAACATTTATCTCAAAACGAGAAACGACAGCAGACGAAGTAAATGAACTCCTCAAAAAAGCTGCAGGTGAAAAACGATGGCAAGGAATTTTTGCGGTAACTAATGAACCATTGGTGTCATCTGATATTTTGGAAAATACACATGCATCGATTGTTGACCTCGCCATGACTCGAGTAGTTGGTGGGAATTTGGTAAAAGTTCTCGCATGGTACGATAACGAATGGGGATATACGCATACATTGGTAGAGCATGTGGTGAAAACAGGGAAGACGATTTAAGTTGGGATAGAAAACTTCTTTTAAGGAGTTTTTTCTTTACATTATAAACAAAGTATGTTATACTTGTTTCAGTGTTATTTTCTTCATTACAGGGATTATTAAAACCTGTTCTCTTCTTGAGAATTATTCATTCTCTATTTTTATCATCGAAGACAATGACCGACTAACCGAGTCTTTGATTTTTCTTGAATAGAATATTCTTTTTCAGTCAGACTCATGTCGCATCAGCGACCATTTTTATTGTTTATGACTTATAGTAAAAAAAGCACTCCACGAGGTGGCACATCTCGTGGTAATTCATCTGCAACTTCAAAGAAATTTAGAAGCCCAGATACGGTAGCGCCACTTTATCCAGAAAAGAAATTTTCTCGTCCACGTACAGAAAAATCTTCTTCTCGATCTTCTTTTTCAAAACGAGCAGGGACGACACCTCGTCGATTCCCACCACGACGGAAAAAACAAATAGGAGAATATATTGATGTTTCTCGATTTATTAATCGTGCTACTACAACAGTAGAAGAAATTTATACTCCAGTGCATACATTTTCTGACTTTATTATTGACGATCGATTAAAGTCAAAAATCGCAGAACGAGGATTTACTGTTCCAAGTCCAATCCAAGATCAAGCAATTCCACACGCATTAGATGGCCGTGATATTATTGGATTAGCAAATACAGGAACTGGGAAAACAGCAGCATTTTTAATTCCAACCATTCACAAAATTTTGCAAGATCGAAAACAACAAGTTATTATTATTACGCCAACACGAGAACTTGCCTTGCAAATTCAACGAGAAGCTATTCAATTAATCAAAGGTTTAGGAATTTTTGCAGTATTGTGTGTAGGAGGTGCTCCAATTCGATTTCAAATTCAAGATTTAGAAAAAAAGCATAATATCATTATTGGAACTCCAGGACGACTAAAAGATCTTTTTGACAAGAAAAAACTATCTCTTGAAAAAGTTACTACCGTTGTTCTCGATGAAGCTGATCGAATGTTGGATATGGGATTCATCGAAGATGTTCGTTATTTCTTGAAACATATTCCTGAACAACGACAAATGCTTTTGTTCTCGGCAACAATGGCACCTGCAATTGAAAAACTTATTCATGAATTCCTTCAATCTCCAGTTAAAATTTCTGTAAAATCACGAGACACTTCAAAGAATGTTGATCAAGATGTAATCCGTGTTGCAGATAAAACCAAGAAGCTTGAAATCCTTGCCGGATTGTTAAGTGATGCGAGTTTTGAAAAAGTGCTGGTATTCGTAGAAACTAAAAAAATGGTAGACCAACTTCACCAAGAGTTACGTGCTCGAGGATTCAAGTCTGATTCTATTCATGGAGACAAACAGCATCGTGAACGACAATTTGCATTGAAAGGTTTTGCATCAGGAAAAACTCAAATTCTCATTGCAACAGATGTTGCTGCGCGAGGATTAGACATTTCAGGAGTGACTCACGTGATTAATTATGAAATTCCGCAAACATACGATACCTATGTTCACCGTATTGGACGTACTGGAAGAGGTACGAACAAGGGAAGTGCACTGACATTTATTTAATTGTTTTTATAACGAGAATATGTTATTGTGTAAAAAATAATAACATATGAAGAAATCTTATTTGTTAGACGAAGCAGGAAAATTATCTACTGTATTTGTCAAAAATATGAAGAAGGAACTTGATAATCATCGAGAAAGTATTGCTCTTTCACTCGTTGTTATATTTGGATTCCCAATTGTATTATTTGTAGGAGCAATTGTAATATTGTTTTTCCTAGGAAAATAAAAGATTTTAAAAATCAAAATCCTACCTTAATGGTAGGATTTTTGGTATAATGATTGTATATGAAAATACATTTAGCAACCGACCATGCAGGTTTTGAAATAAAAAAACAAGTAAAACAACAACTTGAAGATTCTGGTTATGAAGTTATTGATCATGGAGCATATACTTTTGATGCAGATGATGATTATCCTGACTTTATTATTCCTTGTGCAAAAGCAGTTGCAGAAGACAAAGATAGTATTGGTATTATTTTTGGAGGTTCAGGACAAGGTGAAGCAATGGTGGCAAATCGAATTCCAGGAGTTCGTGCAGGAGTATTTTATGGACGAGAAGATTTAATTGTACAATTATTGCGAGAGCATAATAATGCAAATATATTATCAATCGGTGCTCGTTTTGTTATGGATCATGAATTAGTACAAAAAGCAGTGCACGCATTTATTACGACTGCATTTTCTGGAGAAGAGCGTCATATTCGTCGAATTAATAAATTTTAAAAAAGAGTATGAATATTATTCCCGCAATTTTACCAAAAAATAGAGATGAATTAATTGCTGGATTACAGCGATTAATTGAAGCTAAATATTCCGGACGAATTCAAATTGATTTATGTGATGGAGTTTTTGTTCCGAGTGTTACTTATCCATTTGATAAAAAAACTAAGGAACAAGATATGTTTGACTTGGTTGAAATGGTTGAAAATGATATAGAATTAAAAGGTTTACTCAAAAACTTTTTCATTGATATTGATATTATGATGGAATACTCATCAGGAATATTTTTACTTTGCGAAGCTTTGCAAGCAGAGAGAATTATTATTCATTTAGATAGTGTTGATACAGAATATTTCAAGGAATCAGTTTCACTTTGGCTTGCGCCAGATGATGGTCCTCATGATTTTCTTCATCGAGATGTTACGATGATTGCAATTTCTCATCAGAGTGATCTTTCCGAATTTGCGTATTATTACGAAAAACTTGGTATCAGAAATATTCAAGTTATGGGAATTGAAACCATTGGAAAGCAAGGTGAATTATTCTCGGAAAAGACGATTACCATTATCGAGCAATTACAAAAAAAATATCCAGACTTAGTTATTTCTGTGGATGGTGGAGTCAATCAGCAATCAATTCCAAAACTTACAAAGTTAGGCATTGATTCTGCAGTAGCTGGTTCGGCAGTATTTAATGGTGATATTTCCAGCAATATACAAATTTTGCAAAAAAGTGCTATAATTTAGGTATTATTAGATTAATAAAAATGGTAAAAATAAATATATTGTATAAAATAATTTTTCGCAGAAGTTACTGACAGCTTTGCAGTAGTCTGAGTATAATTGTTGTGCTCAAAAATATTTCACACAATATATTTATAAAATAAAAAAATTTATGAATATTTCAGAAAAAACTCAATATGTAAAAATTTCTCTTGCAGTAGTAATGATGGCTTTCTTGGTAGTTGCAAGTGTAACCCTTATTAAAAATCCTTTTGGAAAAAGTGACACTCCGTCAATCATTACGGTAACTGGAAAAGGGGAAATCCAAGCAGTGCCAGATGTTTCTCGGTTTTCAATATCAGCTTCAGAAAAAGCAGGAACTCAATCAGAAGTACTTGCAAAAGCATCTGAAAAAATTAACATTGTAATTGCAGGATTGAAAGATCTTGGGATTGAAGACAAAGATATTAAAACAGAAAATGTAAGTACTTATCCAGATTATCAATATGTACACGCAACAGGTGAACAAAAATTAGTTGGATGGGTTTCATCTCATACACTTTCAGTAAAAGTACGCACTCTTGAACTTGTCCCAGATGTACAACAATTATTTGCTGATAGTAAAATTACCAATGTTTCTGGTCCAAGTCTTTCGATTGATGATACTGATGTATTACAATTGAATGCTCGAGAACTTGCAATTATTGATGCAAATGAACAAGCAAAAATTCTTGCAGATCAATTAGGTGTTCGTCTTGGAAAAATTACTTCATTTAATGAATCAAATAGTGGTGGATATTCTCCTCTTGTTGGATATGCTCGAGAAGATATGATGATGAGTGCAAAAGTGCAAAATACATCTCCAGAAATTTCAGTAGGTGAACAAACAATCACTTCAAATGTTTCTGTGACGTATCGGATTAAATAATTATTAGTTTAAATCATTTCTTTTTTATGAACAAAGAGTCTGTGCAAAATTTGTGGGATGCAATTTTTAATGAAAAAAATGCACTTGCAATTACGCTTTCTGTAGCGTTAATTATTGTTACCGTTATCGGTGGTAATTATTATGTTAACAAGAAAAATACTAACGAGACATTAACAGTAACTGGTTCCGCTCGAAAAGAAGTAATATCTGATACAGTTGTTTGGAGAACGGCAATTACTCGTAGTGTAAGTTTTTCAGGACTGAAAGATGGATACGCTCAAATGAATCGAGATGTTGAAATTGTAAAAAAATTCTTGCAAGATAACGCGGTTGCTCCAGAGTCAATTACGGTGCAACCGATCGCTATGAATGAAGATTGGAATAATAACGGTCCAACAGCTCAAGAATTCAAACGGTACACACTAACACAAAATATCGAAATTAAATCTGCAGATGTTGCAGGAATTACAACTCTCGCACAACGAGTTGGTGAATTAATTAATCAAGGAGTATTATTTCAATCATACGGACTTGAATATTATTATACTGACCTTGCAAACCTTCGCGTAGAAATGTTGTCAGATGCAGTCGCTGATGCAAAGGCTCGTGCAAAAAGTATGGCACGTGCTGGTGGACAACGAGTAGGATCATTACAATCAGCGAGTTCTGGGGTAGTACAAGTGCTTTCTCGAGGATCTGTTGAAGTTTCTGATTACGGATCATATGATACAAGTAAAATTGAAAAAGATGTTATGGTAACAGTTCGAGCGAGTTTTGGGGTTCGATAATAAAAAACTGCCTTGTGAAAGGTAGTTTTTTATTATATATTGACAAATTATTTTATTTATGATAATATATATTTTGAACAAAATTGTTCGATCACATTTTAAATTTAAAGATAATGAAAAATTTAGTATTCTTAGCAATAGTTTCATTGCTTTCCATTTTTGTTGTTTCTTGTGAATCAAAATCTGGAAAAAGGGTTAGTTCAACTCCAATTCCATCTACTAGTAGTAATGATAGACAGGTGCATTCTATACCTATTCAACCAGTTCGCTTAGAGTCTGCCCAATCGGTACCACCAGTAATAATTGGTGTACCAAAAAGTATTTCTTATGCTATTGAGTTGGATTCTTGGAACTTATCTCTTGATATAAAAAGTGAGGGATATGCCTATAACTTAGCAATTGATAGTGTGACTGCAATGAGATTATTAACAGATAAAAAAATTATTGCAGTAAAAGTAAAAGAGGGAGATATTACTTTGTTACGAGAGTAATTTGTAAGTAAACAAAATAATACTCAAAGAGTTTTTTAGAATTCTTTGGGTATTTTTATTTGCAAGATTTATTTCCTTGTGATATATTTCTTGGAAATTTGTTTTTATGTTAATAGAAGAAAAAAGGTTTTAGATTTGGTTCATCCTGAACAAAAAGAGGATGAATTTTTCTTTTTGAATTTATCCTGCAATGAGGATATTGAAAAAATAAAGAGGGAATGGAAGACGGTTCGAGTAGGAACGGTTGCGTTTTTGGAAGGGAAAAAGACAGAAGGATTAGTTCCGGTCTTTGTTAAAAAAGATGAGGTTTATAACAAAAAATCTCACTATCAGCAATATTTCGAAGTCCGTAATCGATTAAATACGAATTAATTTTTTAATCACCCATTAAATAACCGCTTGCAATGAGCGGTTTTTTGTTATATAAAAAAGAAAAACAGGATATTATGATAAATGGTGCGTTTTCAGTTATTGTCTACGATGGAAAATATTTATTTCTCAAAAGAAAAGATAAAGATCTTTGGGATTTGCCAGGTGGCGGATTTGATGTAGATGAGGTGGATTACCGAGGTGTGGCGGTCCGTGAAATAAAAGAAGAAACAGGAATTGTTGTCTCGAGGCAAGATTTACGACTTGTTGGAATTTTGGGACAGAGACTTCGTAAGGAGACTATAGAAGAACACAAGGTTCAGTTCGGTCTTATTTTTCTCCACGGAGTTATTCTTCATGAGAATCCGTTGATTACATTGAGTGACGAGCATACAGATTTTCATTGGTTTTCTTATTTGGAAATTCTTGAGAGGTATAAAGAATTTTCCTCAGGTCCACTTTGGGAATTTTTCACCTTTTTAAAATTTCAAGAAACAGGAATTTTACAAGAAGGGATGTTGCGTGATCATGCAACTTGGCTTGGAAAACTTTATGTTTAAAAAGTAGGGCATTGTGAAAACAGTGCTTTTTTGTTACCTTTGTATATATGAAAGCTATCGTTTTGTGTGCAGGTCGAGGAACTCGGTTACAACCTTTGACTGATACGACCCCGAAAACTCTTTTGTTGGTAAAAGGAAAAACAATTTTGGAACATATTCTGGAAAATCTTCCTAATGAAATTCATGAGGTGATACTTATCGTGGATTATTTACAAGAGCAAATTATTTCTTTTTGTAAAGAAAATGCTCGCAAATTTCATTTTTCTCTGCAATGTGTTCCTCAGATCAAAGACCAGAAAGGAACATTGGCTGCGCTTTTGTCGGTACGACATTTAATTTCTCAAGGAGAAAGGTTCTTAGTACTTAATGGTGATGATCTTGTTGCAAAAAGTGATCTTGAAAAGATGTTGATTCATCATCGATCGTTTGCAGTTCAACATGTGGTAATGCCAAACTATTATAAAGTTGAGGATCGAAATGGGATATTAGATTCTTTTGAAAAACAGACAGAGCAAGAACAAAAATCTGGTGTGCGAATTGCAACGGGAACGTATGTGTTGGATGATCAAATTTTTGATTTTCCTTATACTTTTTTGAAAGGGAACGAAATAGGGATTCCGCAAACAATTCTGCAACATAAAAATATGTATCCTGTTTCAGTGGTTGAGTTTTCTACTTGGAATCCTATTAATACAATAGTTGATCTTGAGGAGGTAAATAAAAGAACTTCAGTATTATTTTCTCCTTTGAATCCTTGGGTATAAAACTATAAATTGTCTATAGTAAAACAAGATAGTTTAAATTATCTTGTTTTTTCTTGTCCTGGAGAGATTTTATGAGAACTGAAATGAGTCATATAACTCCTTGACCAGAACAGTAACTTCTGCTATTATAGGAATCGTGTGTATCTATGTCGAAATAGTACCACAAAAGACAGATTGATCCATATAATGTTTTTTGAATGAATTTCCGTTCACTGAAAAAGATTTTATGCGATATCACGTCTTTTTATTCGCTAAGACAAGTAGTCTTTTCCAAAGAACTACTTACTTAATTATAACTACATGGCAAAAAAATCAGTTGTCGCACGAAATGAAAAGCGTGCAAAACTTATTGAGAAATACGCTGCAAAACGCGTACAACTCAAAGCCGAAGGGAATTGGGAAGAACTCCAAAAACTTCCAAAAAACTCTTCTCCAGTTCGATACAAAAATCGATGTGGAATTACTGGTCGATCAAAAGGATATTTACGAGACTTTGGATTGTCTCGAATCAAATTCCGAGAATTAGCTAACGAAGGAAAAGTTCCAGGTGTACGAAAGTCATCTTGGTAATTAATATTTTTTATGGATAAGATTTCAAACCTTTTGATCTCTTTGAAAAATGGTGGAAATGCAGGAAAAGATACTGCAGTGCTCCCATATTCAAAAAATCTTGCAGCAATTGCAAAAGCTTTATTCGATGCTGGATATGTTGCATCATATAAAAAAATTACTCGTAATGGTCATGACGCATTAGAATTAGGGATTGTATACACCAATGGTGGTACCCCACGAATTCATGATGTGAAACGAATCTCAAAACCATCTCGTCGATTGTACACAGGTGTTCACGAGATTCGTCCTGTAAAACATGGTCATGGAATTTTGGTGTTGTCGACTCCAAAAGGAATTCTAACCGGTGAACAAGCAAAGAGTGAGCACGTAGGTGGAGAAACACTTTTTGAAATCTGGTAATTTAATTAAACAAGTTTTTAACTTGTTCAAATATATATGTCACGAATTGCAAAAAAACCAATTGAAATTCCAGCAGGAGTTACGGGAACTTTAGAACATCGAACTTTTACAGTTACTGGACCAAAAGGAACATTAACTCGTGATTTTCGTTCTGAAGTTTCAATTAAAATTGAAGAAAATCAGATTCATGTAACCACAAAAGGTACTGACGTGTTTTCACGAAGTCTTTTAGGAACGTATGCATCACATGTGAAAAACATGATTGCTGGAGTTACTCAAGGATTCGAGAAAAAACTCGTCCTTGAAGGAGTTGGGTTTAAATCAGCGGTTGTAGGAAATATTTTAGATCTCGCGCTTGGATTTTCACACCCAGTAAAAATTGAAATCCCAGAAGGACTTACAGTAACTGCAGAAAAAAACGTAGTAACTATTTCTGGTACAGATAAAGAACAGGTCGGTCAATTTTCTGCTTATGTGCGATCACTTAAAAAGCCTGAACCATACAAAGGTAAAGGTTTCCGATATAATGATGAAGTGATTCGACGCAAGCAAGGTAAAAAATCAGCATAATTAAATAGAAAAATATCTCTATGAAAACTATCAAAAATTATAACCTTGCAAAACGACAGCGTTTGCACAAGAGAATTCGATCTCGTGTTTCAGGTTCTGAAAATCGACCACGATTATCAGTATTCCGATCGAATAAATTTATTTACGCTCAAATCATTGATGATACAACAGGAAAAACCCTTGTTTCAGTGAGTGACATGAAAGAAAATGGAAACAAGGTTGATCGAGCACGTATTGTTGGGCAAAAAATTGCCGAACAAGCAAAAACCGTAGGAATTTCTACTGTTGTGTTTGATCGAGGAGGATTTCGTTACACAGGTCGAATTATGGCACTTGCCGAAGGAGCTCGAGAAAAAGGACTTCAATTTTAAAACTCAAATAATTACGTTATATTATGGAAGAAACAAAAACAACTCAAACAGCACCTCGTACAGAACGAACTGCATCAACTCGACCAGTTCGAACAGGTGCACCTCGTGGACCACGAAAACCATCTGATGGTTCTCGTCCAACAGGAGGAAATCGACGTCCAGGAGGACGAACAGGAGGACGTCCACTACGTGGTGAACGACCAAAGCCAGAATTCGAACAAAAAATGCTTGAAATCCGACGAGTAACTCGTGTAGTTGCGGGAGGACGACGATTCTCTTTCTCGGTAACATTAGTTGCAGGAGACAAGAAGGGGCGAGTAGGTGTAGGAATTGGTAAAGCTACTGATACAACACTTGCGATCAATAAAGCATTCAATGATGCAAAACGAAATATGATCAAAATACGAACCACTGAAACAGGTTCAATTCCTCATGAAATAAAAGCAAAATATAATTCAGCTCGAGTTATGTTAATGCCAAACAAGTCACGAGGAGTAGTGGTAGGAAGTGCAATGCGTAACGTGGTGGAATTTGCAGGTCTTACTGACATAACTGGTCGTGTTATTTCTGGGTCAAAAAATAAGCTTAATATTGCACGAGCAACTTTAAAAGCATTACAAATATTTGCAATGCCAAAAGCTTCTCGTACTGAATAATATGTTGCATACTCTTTCTCGGAATAATCCGAATAAAACTTCAAAACGAGTTGGACGTGGTCAATCATCTGGTCGCGGAAAGACTGCTGGTCGTGGTACCAAAGGTCAAAAAGCTCGAGGAAATACTAAAATTCGTCCAATGTTGCGTGATATCATCAAGAAATTACCAAAACGACGAGGTTATGGTAAAAACCGAGCTCGTGGAACATATGTAAAACCAGAATTTGCAGTGATTAATGTTGCAACACTTGCAACATTATCAAAAGGTGCGGTAGTCACTCCAGAAACATTAGTTACTGCAGGACTTGCAACTCCTCGACTTGCAAAAAATGGCGTTAAAATTTTAGGAACAGGAACTATTGCTCATGCAGTAACTGTTTCGAAATGTGAAGTTTCAGTTGTTGCAAAAGAAAAAATCATTGCAGCAGGTGGATCTGTCGCTTAATATGGCTGGTATGCGTGTGTCTTGAAAAGGATGAATTATCTTTCTTTTTATCCACGCATATTTGCGTTTCTCTATGTTTCAAAACTTTTTACACAAAATGAAAATTATTTTTACTGATTCTGTTCTTCTCAAGAAGATGGGGTTTGTATTAGTAATGTTGATAATTTTCCGATTACTCGGAACTATTCCATTACCAGGAATTAATCCTGAAGCTCTTGCGTCATTCTTAGGAAATAATCAATTCTTTGCTTTCTTGAGTATGTTTTCTGGAGGAGGGTTAACACAATTATCACTTATAGCATTGGGAGTCGGTCCATACATTACTGCGAGTATTGTTATGCAGTTGATGACATTGATGATTCCAAGTCTCAAGGTAATGTATCACGAAGAAGGTGAACAAGGACGTAAACGATTCAATCAGATTTCTCGATGGCTCTCTATTGGATTCGGTGTTATCCAGGCAATTGGGCTTTCTGCATGGATGCAGTCAATAGGAGTTATTACTTCTGATACTTTGTTCTCGCATGCTATTCTTGTGGTTATGATGGTAGCTGGTGCAGTACTTGTAATGTGGATTGGTGAGTTGATTTCTGAATTTGGAATTGGGAATGGTATCTCATTGATTATCTTTGCAGGTATCATTGCACAACTTCCAGTCTCAATCACTCAAGGATTAACTACTTATGACGCAACACAAGTTCCATTATTAGTTGCAGTGGTATTGATTATTGTTCTAATGATCTTTATCTCTGTAGTTGTAACTGAGGCAGAACGACCAATTCCGGTACATTATTCAAAACAAGTTCGTGCAGGATATGCAACAGGTGGAACAGATACATATATTCCATTGCGTATCTCACTTGCTGGAGTAATGCCAATTATCTTTGCTGGTTCAATTCTACAATTACCACAAATTCTTGTAGCATTGTTTGGGAATACAACCAATGAAACTTTGATCGCAATTCTTCAAAAACTCGCAGGATTCACTCCGTCAAATATTTGGTACATGGTAGTATATTTTGTATTGATTTTCTTCTTTACTTATTTCTATACTGCAGTTACCTTTGACTCTGAATCAATGGCTAATAATTTACAAAAGAATGGTGCGTTTGTTCCAGGTATTCGACCAGGAAATTCAACTGTTGACTATGTTGCGACTATTCTCTCACGAACAACTTTCATTGGAGCAACTTTCATTTCATTCATTGCAATAATGCCATTTATTATGCAAAATATTACTGGAAACCAATTGTTTGCAATTGGAGGAACGGGATTATTGATTGCAGTATCGGTATGCACTGATTTGATGAAGAAGCTCTCAGCTCAAGCTTCGATGCGTGAATATTAATATAAAAACTACTCGGATGAGTAGTTTTTATATTGCTTTTGTATAATTATTATGGTACAATCAAAACGAAATATAAGTTATTTGTAAACAAAATAAAATTAAAAAAATGAATAAACAAGAAAAAACAGACAAAAGGAAATTATTTTTAAACAATCAAAAAACAGAACAGATGAAAACATTCTACAAATTGTTGTATTGGCTTGGATTAGTCAATCTTCACAGACAGGTATTAGATACCAAGTTTTACAGACATCATTCTTTACAAAGAGTGATGATTATTTTTTTATTATTAATTCCTCTTACATCTTTAGCGCAGTATAACTATATTGTTGAAGTATCGGGAGTGCAGCACTGTATTAATAATAATCAGTGTCAATGGAATTGTGAGGAAGATAATGGAACTGATGATATGAATTATGAATTTGACTGTTATGAAACCTCTCAGGGTTCTGGAGGGAGAAATTATAATGACAATATTTTTCTTGGATTTGAAACAAATAATCAAAATCGTCTGAATCCAAGAAATAGAAATTTTAATTGTGGAGGTGCTCATAATTATGTAGTTGCTAGTGGACATAATCGCCCTGCAAGTATTACTAATTTGGAATTTTGGTTTAGAACAACTGGAGATGATGGAATTTCTTGGGATTGTGGTCATGGAGGTGATTGTAACGGACCTTCGGTGGCTACTAATTATTCGTATCGAAACTTTCCAATGTATCAATGGAATGAACAAAAACTAAATTCTTCTGGTTCTGGTAATGGTTGGGTAAAAACTCGTTGGGGGAATTATTATGCAAATCCTCAATCTGATTATGGTAATGGAGAATGGCTAGGAGCTTTTTATGATAATACAAATTTTACTAATTATCGTGGATATATGACAGAGTCGGAAATTTTTGATATTCAATTTGAAAATATAACCGACGGTCCAGATGGTAGTGTTGATTATCGTTTGTTTGGTAATGATAATGTTACTCGACAGGCTGCAGCTTATGTTTATACAGAAACATTTAGTGCTCGTTATCGAATGCGAAAGAATTTTAATCAATGTGGTTTGTATTCTTTTACTGTAGGTGCAGATGATGGATATCGTTTAAAAATTGACGGCGTTACTGTTATCAATAATTGGACGGATGGGGCATATAGAACATCAAATGTGTCTGTATATTTATCATCAGGAAATCATGACTTGGAGATTGAGTACTATGATAATACTGGCGGAAACCGTTTATCGTTTACTTATTCGTTAAGTACAAACCCGCCAACTAATCCAACTTCAATAAGTGGTGATAAAACAATTTGTTTAGGAGGAAGTACTACACTAACTGCAGCAGATGGTTCTATTGGGCATAGTGGTACATATATTTGGTATCAAGGTGGTTGTGGTGATGATGCATTTAATCAAGATTGGAATACTCAACCGTATTCATTAGCTGCTACTACTGTAAATTCTAATACAAATGGAATTCTTAATCTGACTGCAGGTACTGATGACCCAATGGTGCATATGTCTGACCTCGGCTCTTTTAATGCATCTATGTATAGATATATTAATATTCGTTATAGAACGAGTTCTGCTACAGGTGTTCAGATATATTATTCAAAATTACCAAATAATGACGGACTAAGTGAAAGTCAGGTAGTAAATCGTACTTATAACAATGATGGGAATTGGAATATTTTAAGTATAGATATGAGTACGAGTACAAATTGGACTGGTTCAATAACTGGTTGGCGTTTTGACTGGGCTACAACATTAGGAGCTAATGTGGAAATAGATTTTATAACATTGAGTCAATATCCAATAATAGGGCAAGGAAGTTCAATTACAGTCAATCCAATAGTTAATACAGATTATGCTGTAAAAATAAAAGGTTATTGTAATAATACATCATGTGCTACGACAACAGTTGTAGTACAAACAGTACCAACCGCAGGTCGGTTTACAACTACTGCATTATCTTATTGTCATGGAACAGTAGTTAATTTAACCAATCATACATTAGGAGTAGGAAGTGGAAGTATTACGTATCAATGGCAATACAGCTATGATGGAATTAATTTCCATTCATTGTCTGGAAATGGTCCTTCAAATACGTTTACCTTGAATCAAACAACTTGGTTTAGGAGGACTACTTTGTCTACAGTTTCAGGGGTTACTTGTCAAAGTTCTCCCTATGAATTACAGATATATGCAACAGATGCATATAGTCAAGGAGTTTTGGTGGAGCAGACAACTACGCGAACATGTGCGGTTAATGATAATCAATGGCATTATTTCCGTGATGATTCAGCAAGAATTATTGCGGCAATTAATAGTCATGGGCAAAATCTTGGAAATGTAACCATAACTGCCCATGTGGAATATTCTTCTCCAGAACATCTTGATGGAGGACTTGGAGTGAATGGAACATGTCTTGGAACAAATGAGTTATCATTGAAACGATGGTATGCTATCGTTCCAGAAAATCAGCCAGTATCTATTCCATCAACTATTCGATTGTTTTTCACACATGACGAATGGATTCAGTATAGGGATGATATTGATTTTATTAATTTTTCGAAACCATATACATTTTGTTATGGAAATACTTTTAATCCAAATGATTTAGTTGTTTCCAAGGATGAAATGATTGATATGGTGTCATCTGTTTCAGGTGGTCCGAACGGTTCATATCAATATGAATTATCTATTCCAAGTTTTTCCACCTTTCGTTTTCATACGAATGGCGGAATTGGAGGACCGTTGCCTATTGAATTAATTTCATTTACAGGTTTTTTTAAAAACGATGTTAATATTCTGAATTGGATAACGGCTTCCGAATTGAATGCAAATAGATTTGAAATCGAACGAAGTTCTGATGGAGAAAATTGGTACTCAGTTGGAACGGTTGCATCGATAGGAAGTCAATACGAGGAAACCTTGTATAATTTCCAAGATGAAAATCCATTATTCGGCATAAATTATTATCGATTAAAAATGATTGATAATGATGAAACTTTTGAATATAGTTCGATTATTAAAATTGAATCAATTCAAAATTTAATTCCAGAACAATTCCGAATATTCCCAAACCCTACAAAAGGAAAGGTAATAATAGGAATTAATTCTTGGAAGGATAGAAAGGCAGCCATACAAGTTGTTGATCTATCTGGAAAAATATTAAAATTGAAAAAAGTATCTCTCGAAAAAGGAGATACACAGACTATTATTGATATATCAAATCTTGCAATAGGTGTATACATTATTGTATTCACTGATGAATTTGGTAACAAATGGTCTGAAAAAGTAATAAAAGAATAAAATATATCTTTTACCAAACCGTTCTCATGTAATGAGAACGGTTTTTTTGACTTTTTTCATTTTTTCAGTAATATATTCTTGAAACAAATTAATAAATAAACAATGAAAAAAGTAATTACGCTATGTGTGTTGTGCATGTTGGTACAACTAGAAATGAAATCGCAACAGAATCAATTAGACACTAATCAGGCTTGGTGTGCGTCATGCAATGTGCAGAATCTCAATGCTGATGTATTTATAGTTTTTCCTAATAAACAATGGGGGAATAATATAACAAGTCAGTTTCAACGAGTCACGGATAAGTCTCCGTATATGTCCAAGAATCAAATCGTTGATTTTTTAGGAACGAAAGGTTTTGAGTTTTTACGGTTTGATGGATCTGCATTTTTTCTTATGAAAGAAGGCAAGCAAATTTCATTGGTAGAAATTATCAAGGATATGACAGGAAATTTTTTATGGGTTACGCAATCTATAGAAAGAATCATTAAAAATGATGAAAACTTTGTGAATGTCATCATTCCTCGAAATTACAAAAACAAAAAATAACAATTATAAAGATATTCTCTATGAGGATATCTTTTTTGATAAAAAGTTTTTTCATGATACACTGAGTAATATGGCAGTATATATGTTTTATGGTAAGTCTGGAAGTGGTAAAGGTACTCAGGCTCAAATATTAAAATCACAACTCGAATCACAAGGTAAAAAAATTATTTACATCGAAACAGGAAAACTTTTCCGTGATTTTATTGAATCACATGATAATTTTATGGGAAATCATGTTCGTTCCGTGGTTGAATCAGGAAACCTTATGCCATCTTTTTTTCCTATCTATCTATGGTCACGAGAATTGGTAGAGCAATATACAGGAGTTGAAGATGTTATTCTTGACGGTACAGCTCGTCGTATTGAGGAAGCTCCAATTATTCATTCAGCTTTTGATTTTTTAGGTATCCAAGAACGATATGTGATTACATTAACGGTAAGTAATCAATGGGTATTTGATCATATGGGATTTCGCGATCGAGCTGACGACACACAAGAAGGTATGCAACAGCGATTACAATGGTTTGATGATCAGGTAGTTCCTGTGATAGATTTCTTTAAACAAGAGAGTATATATACCTTGATGAATATAAATGGGGAACAAACCATTGAACAAGTTGCACAAGAAATCTCGAATTCATTGACATAATTTTTATAAATGTTATTATATTTTTATGATAATTATCAAAACTCAAAAAGAGATAGATTCAATGCGTGCAGGTGGAAAAATTCATGCTCGTGTATTACGTATGGTTGTGGAAAAAGTTGCTGTTGGTGTTACAACATTAGAACTTGATCAATATGCAGAAAAACTTGTTCGAGAATTCGGAGCCAAGCCAGCTTTCAAGAACTATAAACCAGAAGGTCAATCAACACCGTTTCCTGCAACATTATGTATTTCTGTTAATGATGAAATTGTTCATGGGATACCATCATCTGATAGAGTTTTACAGAATGGCGATATTGTTTCTCTTGATTTAGGAGTATGTTATCAAGGGGTTTTTCTTGATGGAGCAGTAACTGTTCCTGTAGGAAATGTTGCAAAGGATATATTAAAATTTCTCGATGATACTCATGAATCGCTTTTGATTGGTATTGAACAAGCTATTTCTGGTAATACAACTGGAGATATTGGATACGCAATTCAGCAATTTGTAAACAAGCGATATGGTATTGTAAAAGGTTTAGCTGGGCATGGGGTTGGTCGTGCAATTCATGAAGACCCTTTCATTCCTAATTATGGAAAACCAAAACAGGGAACAGAATTAGTTGCAGGTATGACTATTGCGATTGAACCAATGCTTACCTTAGGTTCTCCACAGGCAGAAGTCCTTGATGATGATTGGACATTTGCGACAGTTGATGGATCGTTCGCTGCACATTTTGAACATACTATTTTAATTACTGACGGAAAACCAGAAATTTTAACAATTGAATAAAATTCAAAACAACAAAAATCAGGGGCGCCTACGGCGCCCCGCGTGTTGTAATGGAAAAAAAAAAATCACTAATAAAATTTAGGCAGGAAGTGATGGAGGATCTTTTTCTTGACTTGTGTTGAGAATTTGGTAGAGTTTTTGTAATACCGAGACATGATTGAGGTCCAGCGGGTAGATTACTAACGTTTTCTCATTACAAATAAGCAAGCCGCCCA
>CAZUGR010000002.1:0-46441 GCA_964620145.1 uncultured Candidatus Saccharibacteria bacterium | reverse complement strand
TAGAATACAAATATGGACAACATTATTTATATATTAATAAACGAAGCGATGCCTGGATATGTGAAGATCGGAAAAACTACCGACCTTGAACAACGTGTCCGTGATCTTTCTCGTGCATCTGGAGTACCACTCCCATTCGAAGTTTTCTATGCTGCAAAGGTTAGAGATATGCACGCAGCAGAAAGATTGATCCATGAAGCATTCGGCGACAATCGAGTAGCTCCCAATCGAGAGTTTTTCAAAATTGCACCAGAACGAGTTGTTGCTGCTTTAAAACTAGCTGAGGTAGAAAACATTACTCCTCATCAAGACTTTGTTGATTCTCCAGAAGAACAACGCGCACTTGATAAGGCCAGAAAGATGCGTGCAAAATTCAACTTTGAAATGGTAAAAATTCCTGTTGGAAGTATTCTCACTTTTACAAGAAACCCTGAAGTTACTTGTAAGGTAATAAATGATACTCAAATTGAATATGCAGGTGAAGTAAGAAGCCTCTCAGAAGCGGCTAAATTGGCCCTAGGGATCGATTATAACGTCGCTGGAACGCTTTACTGGGAATATGAAGACGAAACCCTAGATGAACGACGTCGACGTTTTGAAGAAGGTGAAGATGAAGAAAAGTATGCCTAGCGATAATGACACAAACGAATACGATCTTGATCCTGAGATGGATGAGCAAAAGAAAACATTCATAAAGGATTATGGTCTTGATGAAGACACCGCCGACACTGCAGTCGAACTCATGGATGAAGGTCTTGATGAAGACGAAGCTGCTGAGATAGCTGAAGAAATGTAAAAGTGATAAGATATAAGATATCCATGCATCACTCAGAGAAAAAAGCACTTGAATTTATTGCCAAGCACCGACTTAAATTTTACACAGTCGGTATTTTGCTACTCTTTTTTATTTTGAGTCTCGGAAGTCATTATGCCTATGATGCTATAACTGGAAATACAACTGCGTACGATGCAACCTCTTCAGGCTCCGATGAAAGTGACACAAGTAGCTGTAACGTTCTAGGAATAAACCTACACGGTGATCTTTATACATACATTCCAGAATCAAACGACGATGATATGCTGAGTGAAAAAGACGTGGTGAGCAGTGAAGATGTCATGTCATCCTTACTTGCAGCTGATTCCGATGAATCAATCAAGGCAGTGATTCTTGAAGTTGATTCATCTGGTGGATATCCTGTTGCCGGTGAAGAAATCGCAAATACAATTAAGGCTATTTCAAAACCTGTCATCGCTGTTATACGTCAAAGCGGAACATCTGCTGCCTACTGGTCCATAATTACTGCTGATAAAATATTTGCATCAAAAAATTCAGACGTAGGTAGTATTGATGTAACTATCTCCTATCTAGAAAATGTAGAAAAAAATGAAAAGGATGGCCTCAAGTATGTACAGCTCAGCGCTGGTAAATATAAAGATGCAGGTAGTCCAGACAAACCACTCACTGAAGAAGAAAAAGCACTTATAGTTAGAGACTTAAAAATTGTTCACGAAAACTTTATACAAGATATTGCAGACAGTAGAAATATTCCGATAGAAAAGGTCAGATCAATTGCTGATGGATCTTCTGTTCTTGGATCAAAAGCAAAGGAACTAGGACTCATTGATGAGATTGGTGGATATCTAGATGCAAAAAAATATGTAGAGGAAAAAATAGGGGAGACAGCTGATGTTTGCTGGTACTAAAAAATAATTGATACTATAAAAATACAAATGAAATCAAACAGGAGAAGATCATAAACCGCAAAACGACATCGTATCACTACGGTGCCTTTTGCGGTTTTTGTTATGTCTCCGTAGCTCAATGGACAGAGCAAGGTGCTTCTATCGCCAAGGTTGAAGGTTCGAGTCCTTCCGGAGACACCCTCTCAAAATACCCTATTTTATTTGTGGGAGTTTATCCACAAATGTCCTTTATTTTATTGCTATTTGCATTTTCTAAATGTGGGAGTATAATGCCAAGTAACCACTCTTCTTATGCGCACGTGCCAAGCAGGGGAGAATGGTAGCGCTGAAAAACCATTATTAGCCTTGACCTTTTGTCCCTACCGAGGGGAAGCCCACATCAGGCCTGACCAGATCATGCCTTTCTTCGTTCCTTGAAAAATGTGGGAGTTGCTATTGTTGTTCTCGGAAAACAACTGCAATTTGAAAGGTCTCTTTGATCTTAAATTAAAATAACAAAACCATGTTACTAAGAGACGCAATTGAAAAATATCTGCTCTGGAAACAGACAGAGACTCGTACGGCAGCAAAAGTCTATCGTCCGTATCTTGAGCATCTATACAATTATGTTGGTAACAAAGATACTCTCGAAATCACACTCGAAGATATCTCGCAATTCCGAGCGTCGCTGAAATTAAAGTACAACGACGGCAACATTGCTAACCACAATAATGTAATTAAAAACTTCTACAAATGGCTAGAGGCCAGTCGAGCTACGCATGTCCACCCATTCCTTATTCGTAATCCTCGATTCCAGCCTCCAGAAAGGCCGGTAGCCACACCTGAAGAAGTTGAAAGAATGTGTGCGACCCTAAATGAGAATTCCTACAGTGACCTGATGCGACTCGTTGCGATCAGGATGATGTGGGACTCAATGATACGTGTTAGTGAGCTTGTAGATCTAAATGTTAGCGACATAGTGTCGCAAAAGAACTTTACGGAAATAATCGGTAAAAAGAACTACAAGAAACGATGGATTATGTGGTCCGAAAATACACATCGATTGCTTATGAAGTACGTAGAGAAAAGAAAAGCATTCTCAGATCATGAAGCATTATTCGTTCACGAAAGTAATGGATCATGCCAAAGGCTTGCGACCCGAAGTGTTGAACGCTGGCTCAAAATTGCCCGTGAGAAAGCAGGAATAGAAAAAGCTATCTCATGCCACGCCTTACGGCACGGTGGCGCTCATGAGCTTGTTAAGCAAGGTGCGAGCCTCAAATTCATCGGATTGATCCTAGGACACTCAGATAATAACCCTCGAGCAGGTATGCAATACCTCAGATTCAGTAAAGAAGAATCTCTCGATGTTGTTGAGAAATTTGTGGGACTTAGATTCAATCAACCGATAGCAAATCCATTAATTAGCACGTATAAGGCAATGGAAGTCGCATAATTCTACATTGTAAATGTGGGAGTTTTGTGATAGATTCTCTTATATGACTACAGTTGAAGAAGTAACAATTCCTAAGCCCAAAGGTGGGCGTGGAAAGGTAGAATGGCTTAGAAATAAAGCCATTGTTACCTTATATGAGACAGATCCTAAGCTCTACAATACAAATACACTGGGGAAGCTATTCGGCCGTGATAGGAAGACCATCAAAGGTATCCTAGTAAGGTTCGCTCCTTCAAAGTTAAATAAAGCATCATAAGACCGGCTAAGCCGGCAGATTAAGGACTTGTCAAAAAGCTTGCTATATTCAGGGGGGAGTTTATAATGTAACCAGAACCTTGAAATTGCATACCTCCACGAAAAGCTCGGGTGCCTAAAGAGGTAAAGTTTAAATACTACACAGCCACTTAATCATAAGTGGCATAAAAAAGCAGACGTTATGTCGCAAAAGATATATTGTGCGACATTATATAATAATAAATAAATACACAAAAAAATAGGATTAAATCCTATTTTCACCTTGCCCTTGTGCTCCCTTGTTTATTTATCTACCTTTAATCAAGTTTCCGTATACAAGTCTCGTATGATTTTAATTGCTTGTCATATTCTTCTTTAATAGTTCGAAAATCTTTCACTAGTTGGTTATAAGTCCTCACACTCGTATTATATTTTTCTATTAAAGTAGAAATGATTGTATCTCTTTTTTCCAGCTTTTCAGTCAAGTCTAGCTCACTTTGTAGATCTTCTACAGACTCATGAGCATCGAGTGCGTCCTTCTCGAGACTTTTCATAAGACTTACTATGGATTCAGATATTGTAGGACATACTGCTCTTGGTACGCCAAAATACTGTACAATAGAGACCACCTTTTTTCCTTCCATATTACCGTACTCAACAGAAATTCCTGTTTCAGTATAGTGAGGAAAAATAATATTTGCCTTATGTGTTACACTCTTCATCCATGCGTCAACTACCTCTTGTGCAGTAGTAAAGTCACCCATTGCCAAATTTTCACTCACTCGAATAAAGTGATAATTTTGCTTATCTATGAAATAGGAAAAATCTTTATCGTCATTATGTGGCGAATTATGAGAAAAATATTGAAAATCAAACATATCTGCATTTTTTTCTATTGCCGCATTATCCAGTGAAATATTTTGCTTGAGTGGTAGCAATCCCCTTTTTGTTCTTTCTAAATTGATAATATTCAAAATATTCTCTTGATTAATATTTTTTTTCTTTTGTATATTATTCGATATTTCTTTTTGATTATTATTATATGGTAGTTCAGAAATAATTCCATCAAGCAATTCTATTGAAATTTGATCTGCTGTATCTGTATTTGCAAGTACTTCTAATTCCCTTTTTGCATTTTTTTCAAACACAAAAAAATATCCAGCAATAACTGTAATAACAACAATGAATAAAGTTAATGTATTTTTGTTTTTCATAATGAATATAATTTATTTACAAGTAGAAGTTCTTTCAAAACCTTTTTCTTGCGCCTCCTGTTCCGTTGAAAAATATATTTTATTTTCTTCTTTGATTCTATTAGCGGTTCCACAATCAAGAGGATAATACTTTGTGCCAGTTTTTGATGCAACAAAATTTTTTTCATTTTGTGCGGTAATAGTAATATTAGAAACCTGAGAATTATTTTCCATTAAAACAAGCTCATCACTATCATCGTCAAGTAATTCTACTGCAGGGGTTAAGTCATAGGGATTTTCTATTTTTGGATTTTTATAACGATGTGCCAGTGGGATAGGTTGTTTTGGTAGTAGAATAACCGGTTGATTACTATTATTAATCACATGAGCGTGAACAATAACACCTGCACCAAAAGAAATAACCATACATCCAATGAAATAAATTGAACGTAATACAGACGCTTGTTTAATAAATTTTACAATCTTTTCATCCATACAAAAGCTTGATTATTTTTTAAGTTTAGGTTATACTACTATTATATCATATTTTACCAAGATATGTAATTATTTAACCTTATTTATTAATTATGGCAACAAGAAAAGCGGGAGGTTCCGCAAAAAACCTAACTGATTCAAATCCAAAATACTTGGGAACAAAACTCTATGACGGAGAATTTGCACAAGCTGGTGCAATTATTGTTCGACAACGAGGAACAAGAATCTTGGCTGGATCAAATGTTTCAGTTGGAAAAGATCATACTTTATTTGCAACAAAACCAGGTAAAGTTAAATTTTCAACAAAACGAAAAGCAAAATTTGACGGGACTACTCAACAAAAAAAAGTAGCCAACGTTATTTAATAATAAAACCTCCTTTAATTAAAGGAGGTTTTATTATTGAACTTCGACAAGAAGATTTGCAGTGACATCTTTATATTCAAATGAAACTGTATGTATTCCTATAGTTTTTATTCCTGTATATTTTTTAATATATTTCTTATCAATAAAAATTTGCAATTGTTTCTGGAGGGAGAAAATAATCTCTTCAACACTTACTGACTTATACAAATTCCCTTTCAAGTCTTTTTTTGTAACTAGTATGTTAATTTTCTTTCCTTGTAATTCAGTAATATTTTTCTTGATATTATTATCATACTCTTGAAAAAGTTGATCTTTTTCTTGTTCTGACTGTTTTTGTTGCAATAAAACTTGTTCTGTGGCTTTTATTGCATATCCATTTGCAATCAAGAAATTTAGTGCGTATCCATCAGAAACTTCTTTTGATTCGCCAATTTTACCTTTTCCTTTTAAATTTTTTATAAACAAAACTTTCATATGTTTTTTACAAATTATCTCTGACCTTTTAACAATTCAAAGGCCTTATTAAAAATTGGATCTTTATTTTCCTCTGTAGCTTTTTCTTCAACAATAAATTTTGGAGTAATGCCTTTTTCAGAAATAGATACACCATTAGGTGTAAACCATTTTGCAACAGTTACTTTTAATGAAGATCCGTCCGGAAGTGAGACAAGTTCTTGAATAGAACCTTTACCAAATGTTTTTGTTCCAACAATATCAGCAATGCCGTGCTCAGATAATGCTCCTGCTAGAATTTCTGATGCAGAAGCTGAACCATTATTAGTAAGAATTACCATTTTAAAACCATTAGGTAATACAGTATCGCTTCCATGACTGCGAATTAGTTTTTCTGGGATAATATCGCCATTATTTTCTCGTACAAGAATTTTTCCTTGTGGCACAAAATAACTCCCAATATCAACAGCTGAATCTAGGTAACCTCCTGGATTATTTCGAACATCAATAATCATTTTTTTCAAACCACTAGATTTGAATTCTTGAAAAGACTCTTTAAATAATCGAGTAGATGATTCAGAAAAACTATGAAGGCTAATTACAAAAATATCTCCTTCAATTTTTGTATCAATAACTGGAGCGACAATATTTTCTCGAGTGATTGTGAATGTTTTAAAATCAATCTCCCCCTTTCGATAAATATCTAGATTAACTGTTGTGCCAATTTTACCACGGATAATATTAACAACATGATCAGTTGTCATTCCTTCGGTAGTATTCCCATTAATCTTTACAATAACATCACCTGCAAGAATTCCTGATTTTTCTGCTGGCGTGTCTTTTAAAGGACTTACCACAGTGAGTAATCCATCCCTATTAGCAACTTCAATTCCAATCCCACCAAACTCACCTTTCACGTCTTCCGCGAATGTTTTTGCTTCTTTTGGTGAAAAGAATACTGTATACGGGTCACCTATAGAAGAAACCATGCCGGCAATTGCTCCATAAATACGATCAGTATCAGTAGGAATCTTTTCCTTGAATGGATACTTTTCATTAAGTAAATTCCACACACTCCAAAATTGACCTAAACCAACAACTTGTTCAAAAGAATTCACAGAAGTATTTCCTTGTGCAATATTTTTACTTTTACCAAATAAAAATCCAGCAGAAAAACCAGTAGCAAGTATTAAAATTCCTACAATAATAAAAATAATTCTTTTGTGATGTGATGATTTCATAATAAATTAATAAGCTTCTGGTGTATATTTATTAGCTGGATCCCAAGACATAAAACTATTAATCCCTTGTTCTTGGAGTGCTTTTATTTGATCAACTACCTCCTTGTAATCATATCGAGCCCCCATATCAAAATCTTGAATCCATGGACGGAATTTTTCTGGACCAAAACCAAGTATTTGTGCACGTCGATTCCCCTCCTTCATTGCACGAGAAATAACAGAATAAGGATGCTCTGCCGGATTAGTAAACCCATTATAACCCTTCCCATAATGAGATGGATAAATCATAGGCGAGATAAAATCAAAATAAGGAAGAGATTTTTCAAGTACTTGTCCAATTCCTAAATCATCTGCAGCTTCTGTAACTAAACCAAAAAGGTCTGCTGAAGTTGGAATATTTGCAAGAGACATTTTTTCATGAAGATGTTTAAAAAACAATTCCATCATATCTGACTTACTGCCTAAACCGACTGGATATAGAACATCTTTCATATTACCATCTGAAGGAAACCGAATATAATCAAAATTAATCTCATCAAAACCAATATTATAAGACTCTTGAGCTAATACAGTTGTATATTCCCAAACGTTTTTATTTGTTGGATCAAGAAAAGATAAACCTTTGCGATCCTTCCAAGGGTCACTTATTGAAACACTTTGTATTGCCCAATCTGGATTCTTTTGAGCAAGATATGGATCCTGAAAAACAGAAATTCTACCAATAACGTAAATATTCTTGTCATGTAATTCTTCAATAAATTCAGAAATATCAGAAATTCTTTTTACTGGAGATCCTGTATTTTTTATTATAGGGTTATCAACAAGAAAAGAAACTCTTCCTGTCGCATCTTTAATATCGATTACAACCGCATTTAATGAGCTATTTTCTATTAACGATATTAATCGATTTCGTTCTTTTTTGGTACCTGCAATCCAGGCTGACATATAAATAGCTTTTACTTCTTTAGGTGTTGCGATATGTGCAACTTTTTGAAATTCTTCTGTTTGATTTTCTTCAATGAGAGGTATTTCTATAGAATTATTATTTTCTTGTTGTTCAAGTTCATTTAACTCGACAAATTGTGAGTGATTTTCTTGTTGCGAATTATTTGAGAACGAAAAATCAAATAAGGCATTATCTGTGTTTTTAGCAAGAACAAGTCCAAACACAAAAAAACCAGCAATGATCGTAACTAATATACCTGTGATCACAATTGGTTTTGATATCATAAAAAAATAAATTAAATAGAAAAACAAAAACTAGTAAAACTAAAGAATGTCTCGCAATTTTTTAACTTCTTGATCAATAATTTCTTCTGACTCAGAGACAATATCCTCAACAATATCTTGGATTATTTCATTATGCTGAGCAATAACTTCTTTCTTAACTTTATATTCATTACGCATTGCAGTAATACCCATAGCAACGAGAAATAATGCTGGTAAAATGACAAGAATTTTTTTCATTCCCATTGGAATACCGGCAATCATTACAATAATAAGCCAAATACCAATAATTAAAATAATATTAGAATGTTTCATAAACAATTTCCATTATATCATAGCTCTACCATGAAAACAAATACTTTAAAAATTGAAAAAATTAGGGTCACGATTATATATACTGTCAAAAACATTTCTCATAACACGTGAAGCTCCTGCTTCGTTTGTAGAAGGAGCAGTATCCATCATAACAACAAATGCATAGGTAGGATTTTCTGTAGGGAAAAAACCAGTTACCCAAGAATTCATAGAGCGATTTGCTGCCCCAGTTTGTGCTGTTCCTGTTTTTGCAGCTGCAGAAACATAAGAAACATTTAATAATTGCGCTGTGCCTCGCGTAACTGTTTGCCTCATTGCATCTTGAATAATCTTGTAATTTTTTGTATCAATACCTGTAACAGATAATCGTTCAGAATTTTCAATAGGAATATCTTTTTGTATGTGCGGCGTTATTAGTTCCCCATTATTTGCCAATGCACCAACTGCTCGCACCATTTGCAGTAAAGATACTTGAAACCCGAATTGCCCAATAGAAGAGTTGTAAGTGTCACCTTGTCGCCATGCACCATCTTGAAAAGTTTTTAATTTCCATTCTGGAGATGGAACTACTCCATTTTTATCATTTTCCAAAGAAAATCCTGTAGATTGACCAATACCAAATTTTTTTACATACGATTCAATTTTTGAAATACCTAAACCAGTCTGATCTTTATAACCACCACCAATGGCGTAAAAATAAGTATTCACTGATTCAGCTATCGCAGTATACATATTAGTTGGTCCATGCCCTCCCTTTTTCCAGTCGCGAAAAATTTGAGGCTGTTCTGGATTGTAACGGTTTGGTATTTCTACTTGGCCTGAACTAAAGATGGTTGTATTTGGGTTGATAATACCTTCTTGGAGTGCCCCAATAGCCAAATAAGGTTTCATAATTGACCCAGGAGTATAAAGCCCAGAAATTGCACGATTCAAATACACTTTTCGTGGATTAACTGCATAATCACCAATAATAGCAACATCTTTTCCTTGTGATAAAATATTTGAATCAAACTCAGGATAACTTGTCATAGCAAGCACTTCCCCATTTTTTATATTCATAATAATTCCAGCACCTCCTTCAAATCTATTTTCCTCTGCATGTTGTTTGATTGCATTAAATAACTCTGATTGTATATCACTATCAATAGTTAAAATAATATTACTTCCTGACTCTGGTGGAATTACCATGTTTTCAGTAACAATTTTTTGTTCAGCATTTACCTCGACTATTTTACTCCCATTAGTGCCTGATAACTCTTGGTTAAATTTTTTCTCTACTCCAGATTTCCCAATTACATTTTCACGCCAAAAGAATCCAGACTTATCCCGAGTTGGGTACCCAACATAACCAAGCAAATGTCCAAAACCACCTTGTTCAATATATTGCCGATACAAGAAAGGTTCTTCTTCTGGCCCTGGAATATTCCAAGCAATTGCTTTATTATTTCTATCAAAAATAACTCCTCGCTCTGAAAAAATAGGAATCTGATCAAGTCGATTACGTTCACTTAATGTAAAAAATTTCTCTCCCTGAACAATTTGTACCTTGAGTAATTGTCCAACAAAAATTATAAATATAATAGTAACCAAAAAACCAAGCGTATAAATAGAACGCTTGCTGATTGATTTTTCAATAACTCCTTCGAATTGTTGCGTATTAAAACCAGGACTGTTTTGGGAATCTAAAAGAATCTGATCAGGGTCAATGGAATTATAAAGAATTTTTTTTGGTCGTCTAAAAATCATAGAAATCAAGAAAATAATTTTGGTCTGCGCATAACTTTTTGGACATTAGACATAATAATGACAACAATCAAAAGTATAAGTGTATGTGAGAAAGAAAAGTACCATTCAGTTCCTATATTTCTGAAAAAAATATCATATATTACACCAATAATCACCGCTTCATAAAAATGATTAAATATAAACGACATTATCACAACACCGATAATTACTACCCACCAAGGAAAAATTAATCCTAATATAAATAACCCTACAACACTCAGTAGACGTATCATTAATGCTTGCATATTTTAAAAATTGTTCCTATTAAACAGTTGATTAAAAATTTTATTAATAATTATAATTATAATAAAAAGAATAATTCCATAGAAAAATACTGGTGTCGAAAAAACAAAAACAAAAATCCCAAGCAATGCTGTATATAATTTTAATAAAAAGACATTTCCTGTTTTTTCAAAATCTTGCCCTGAATTATTTATCAGGGAAACTTGTTCTTCATTTAATACGCGATCAACGCGTTCATTTCTGTTATCATCAAGCTCTAATTCTCCTTCAATAATTTGTAATTCTTTTTCTGTTTTTATTGCTTTCCAAGTATCTACTTGTGTCATTCTCCATACATCAATCTTTTCATATTGATTTAGAGAAAAAGATTTTATTTTACTCAAATTTTCTTGTACAAAATCTCTGTCACCAGATTCAATAGAAACTTCTACTTCTTGAGCAGAAATATATTGTGTAGTGCTAAAAAAAATCCCTAAAAAAAGAATACCTATCATTGTTTTTTTCATAATACCTCATTATATCACAAAAAATAAAACAATCCCATAAGAGATTGCTTTATTTATAAACAATATTATTTGCTACCCGACAGGGACTCGAACCCCAATTATCTGGACCAAAACCAGGTGTCCTACCATTAGACGATCGGGTAATAAATAAATACTATACAAAATATATAGTATTTATTAAGGAACGCTTTTCATAGTACCAAAAATAGTAATAATTGCAAGCTCCAAAGGAATTTTTGGTAGTGAACTCGTTTGCATTTCTTCATATGTTTTCAAGAAAAATCCAAGAATTTTAGGAGTGATTACTTCTTGATCTGAACAAATTTGATAACATTCAATATAATCACTAGATAAAATTTCTCGTTCTTGCTTCCATAATGTTGGAGCATATTTTATATAGAGAATAATTCGCATTGCATGAATACATGATTCTATAAAATCAATTAATACTTTTTCATCACCAGATTCAACTTGATGAATAAGTGAGAAAATTTTATCTTGATCTTTATCTCGAAAATATTTTAAAAAATCAATAACAAGATGGTTAGTCATCCGAATACCAATTCTTTCAATATCTGCTATAGTAATATCTTTGCCTAGAGATTGTTCAAGTACTTGATCGAGCACAACCAAAGCATCACGAAAAGAACCAGAAGCTCTATGTGCTATCAAAAGAGCTGATTCAAGATTGACTGTATAACCTTCTCGTTCTGCAATAGAGATAACTTGTTCTGCAATAATTGCATCAGAAGGTTTTTTTAATTGAATTACCTGACAACGAGAAATAATGGTTGGAATAATTTTATGAAGTTCTGTTGTTGCAAAAACAAAAATTACATGTTTTGGTGGTTCTTCGAGAACTTTTAATAATGCATTAAAAGCTGGCTTTGAAAACATATGTATTTCATCTAGAATATATATTTTATATTGTGATGATAATGGTAATGTATTCACTTCATCGATTAATTTTCGCACACCGTCAACACCATTATTTGATGCAGCATCAATTTCATAAATATCATGAGCATCAACTTCTAGTGTTTTTCCAAAAATTCTAGCGAGGGTAGTTTTTCCAATTCCTCGAGTACCTGTAAAAAGTAACGCATGTGGAATACGTCCAGAAGCAATAATTGATTCAAGGTACGCAATAGCGTTTTCTTGACCACGAACTTCTGCGAATAATTGTGGGCGATATTTTCTATACAGCGCAAGATGTGACATGATTACATTATAGCAGATTTTTTATAATAAAAAAGAGACATACCAAATATATCTCTCTTAATGGCTCCTTTAAATAAAATTAAGCGGCATCAAAGCTTTCAGTGTTACATGACTAATATAACCTGAAACCCAAATACTTCCATGAAAGGTTTCAATTTTTGAAAAACCTTTCTTTTTCGAAATCACACTTTCTGATACAAGTCTTCTTGGGAAAGGCTCTCTAGGCAAAAGAAAGGGTTTGTTTGTTGGTAGATTTCTTACACTACCGTCCTCTAGATTTAACGCCATAATTTATTGTTTTTATTAAAATATAATATATTTTGCAAAAAAGTCAATACTTTAATCTCTATCTTTTTTCAAAAAATTTTCAACAATAGATCTTACTTCATTTTTATCTTTTGATTCCATTAATTGAATACGTAACTCTTTTGCATTAGGAAAACCTGTTGCATATGCTTTGTAGTGTTTTTTCATAATAGAGAAATTTTTCACACCACCCAAAAGTTCATCAAATAATTCTGTATGCTCAATCATTACTCGCAATTTATCTGTTAAAGTAATATCAGAAATAGTATATCGTGTGTCACCTTTTATTTTTTTAGACCATTGATTTGGCAACAATCTCAAGAGAAAGTTTTGACGCCAACTTCCCCGCTGCTTGATTGCAATTGATTTATTAAATATCCATGGATTACCAAATACTGCACGCCCAATCATAATTCCATCACAATGGGTCTGTTCTGATTTTTCAATTCCATCCATCATATCAACAACATCACCATTTCCAATAATTATTGTCTCTGGCGCAATAGAATCTCTCAGATGAGTAACTTGTTTTACATAACTCCAATTTGCAGGAACTTGAGAGAGATCTTTGCGCGTTCGTGCATGAACAGTGAGTGCTGCTAAATTTTGTTCAAGTAGTAATGAGATCCAAGTATCGATTTCTTGATATGAATACCCTACTCGTGTTTTTACTGATAGTGGGATATTTTTTCCTGAATCACTAATTCCCTGTTTTGCAGCTTGAATAATTGCAATTGCTTTTTCTGGATTCTTGATCATCGCAGAACCACAACCTTGTTTCTCAATAGTTTTGTCAGGACACCCCATATTAATATCAATTCCATCAAAGCCAAGTTCTGCACAAAACTTTGCAGCACTACGCATATTTTCTGGATTACTTGAAAATAACTGAACAACAATAGGTCGTTCAATTTCTGAATATTTCAAGTCTTCCATGAGTTTTTGCCGACCAATTGGATGAACTAGCCCATCAGCAGAAACAAATTCTGTCCACGTAACGTCTGGTTTTCCATATTTTGCTATAATTTTACGAAAAGCTGCATCAGTTACATCTGCCATTGGCGCAAGACAAAAAAACGGCTTTCCTGTTACTTTTCTTTTTTCTAATAGTTGTTGCCAAAAATTCATACACTTAGATTACCCTATATATTATTTTTGTAAATAAAAAACCACCTTTTGGTGATTTCATTATTCTTCATTTTCATACTCATTATTTGTTTGTTCAGAATGAGTTTCGGTATTTTGAGGAGTAACTTTTTCTAGAGGTTTTTCTTTTCCTTTAAATTTATAAAAAATCTTTCCTGGAAATCGCAAGTCAATATATTCCAGAGATTTTGATTGTGTTCTATATTGATCTTTGAAAGCTTGATGATTTAATCCAGTTACCATATCACGAATAAATATTGTATCATCTTGATTAAAAGTTCCAAGAATTTTTGCCGATCGATCTGGATATTTATCAAATAATTTTTCTATAGCAAAAGAAATATCACCATTCTCTAAAAAAATTGTTCGAGATAATGTAATATCATCAGATTGTAAATTTTTAAAAAGTGCAATAAAACGATTCATTGTATCCGGTTCAATAATTTGTTTTCCTTTGTATTGATCAAAATTTTTGATTTCCTCTGAGGTAAAAACAGGATATACCCCATCTGAAAAATTAGGAGCTTTTCCGTATACTATTCCTTCTTCATCTAAAAATACACAATCATCTTCAGTAAAACACCAAATACAAACAGGTTGTTTTTCTTGGATATAAATATTCAGGATATTTGGCTCTGGAAGTGTGATATGTGCCATTGCAATAATAGGAAATTCTTTCTGTAGCGCGCGAACTAATTTTGATTTTGAAAACAAAATAGTACTTGATCGTGGTATTACTTTGATCTGATTACCTAAAAAATATTGCTGTACAAATTGATTAATCTCTATACCAGAAAAAGTCTTTACACCGTAAACTTCTGTATGAGTAAATTGAAATTGTTTATTCCTTATCAAAGAAATAATTCCACCCATAATAATACAAACAAAAAGTATGCAGACAAAAATAATTCTCAATAAAAAAGATTTTTGACGAACTACTGGTTTTGTAAAATTATTCTGTGAAGGACGTAATGTGTTCAATTCCATAATAACCAACTATAACAAAAAAAACCATTTTAATCTATGGTTTTTTTACTCCGTTAATAATTTCTTTTCCGTTCATATATTTTTGTAATACTTTTGGAATTTTAATAGTTCCGTCTAGTTGTTGATAGTTCTCTAAAATACATGCAACGATTCGTGGAGTTGCGACTGCTGTATTGTTTAATGAGTGAACAAATCGTAATTTTCCATTTTCATCACGATAGCGAATATTTAATCGTCGTGTCTGGAAATCATGAAAATAGGACGCACTGTGCGTTTCTCGATACGTATTCTGCGATGGCATCCAAACTTCAATATCGTATTTTTTCACTTGTCCTTGTCCGAGATCTCCACCACAATTTACTACTACATGATATGGTAATTCCAACTCTTGGAGAATTTCTTCTACATTTTCGGTAATTGCTTCATGTTGAGCAACTGATTCTGTGTGCGATGCTTCACATAATACCACTTGTTCAAGTTTAAAAAATTCATGCACTCGAATCAATCCTTTTGTATCTTTACTATGAGAACCTGCTTCACGACGGAAACAAGGAGAAAATGCAGTCATTTTAATTGGTAATTGTGACGCCTCAAGAATTTCATCACTATAATACGACATAGTTGCCACTTCACCTGTTCCTGCCAAATAGTCTTCGTCTTGAGTTCGATACAGATCATCTTCACCTCCCGGTAAATATCCTGTTCCCATGAGTGTTTTTTTATTCACCAATGACGGCACAATCATCGGAGTAAATCCTTTTGTAATTAATCGTTCATTGAATAATTGCCATAATGCCATTTCAATTTGTACTGCTTCATTTTTCAAGAAATATCCTCGAAAACCAGAAACTTTTGCACCTCGTTCAAAATCTGCCAAGTCATGCATTTCACACAATTCAATATGATTTTTTGGAGTAGATGTAAATTGTGGAATTTCTCCCCAAGTTTTCACTTCAACATTTCCCGTATCATCACCACCTTCTGGAACAGAAATATCAGGAATGTTCGGTACACGCAACATTAATTTTTGCCACTCAGTCATAATCTCTCTTAATTCTTCATCGTGTTTTTTGAGATTTTCTTTGAGAATTGACATTTGTGCAATAAGGCTTGATTTTTCTTCAGGTGTTGCACTTGGAATTTTATCAGAAACCGTATTTTGTTCTGATCGTAATGATTCCACTATAGCAAGTTTTTCAATTCTTTTTTGATCAGTAGTTACTAATTCATCAACATTAAAATCGATGTGTTTTTTGCGAGCCGCTTCTTTGATAAGATCCGGATTTTCACGAATAAATTTAATATCCAACATATAGTCGTGATTATAGCACTGTCGAGGTAAAAAATAAAGGACACATATAAATATGTGTCCTTTCCTTGTCTGTTTTTTGCTTTTTGGTGAAAGAGAATTATTGTACAGACAAGGATTTAGATGTAAGAATACCTCCTTTATTGATTCCTTAATTATTATACATATATCTTTAAATTTTGCAAATAAAAATTACTTGAACAACTCTGTAGGAAAAATATTACAATATGGTAAAATATACAAATATGCAATTCCCTATTCAATCATTTCCAATTCCAGAGCCACTAAAACATATTCCGCAACCACCAAAACAACTCTCGATTCGTGGAACATTTCCTGATATGAAAAAATTCACCTTCCTTACTGTGGTTGGGCCTCGTAATCATTCTGCATATGGATTAGATGTATGTAAAACTCTCATCGCAGGACTTGCAGGATATCCTATTGTAATTGTTTCTGGACTTGCTATGGGAATTGATGCAATCGCACATGAAACAGCTCTTGAACACAATATTCCAACCATCGCATTTCCTGGATCAGGGCTCGATGATAAGGCTCTCTATCCAAAAATAAATTTCCAACTTGCTATGAGAATCCTTGAATCTGGTGGCGCACTCGTTTCAGAATTTCCTAATAATCAAGAAAGTGCCCAATGGACATTCCCAAGTCGCAACAGATTAATGGCAGGATTATCAATCGCAACACTCGTTATCGAAGCAGAACATAAATCTGGAACACGCATTACGGCACGACTCGCAACAGAATACAATCGTGATGTACTAGCAGTTCCGGGAAATATTTTTTCCAAAAATTCAGAAGGAACAAACGAGCTCATCAGACTGGGCGCAACACCAATTACTTGTTCCAATGATATTTTAGAAGCGCTTGGTTTTCATATTACCGAAACCGCACCATTGGATTTATTCTCACAATGTTCACCACAGGAACAATCCGTCATTGAATTATTATCATCTCCAAAACAAAAAGGTGATCTAATCCGAGAGCTCGGTATTCCTGTCCACAAAGCAAATATTTTGTTATCGCAAATGGAATTGAATGGATTAATTAAGGATGTTGGTGGTGAAATCAGAAGAACTTGACAATATTTAATTTATATAATAAAATAACTAAAAATATTTTTCACCTTAAAAAAATTTAAAATGGGAAACGAAATCATTCAAGATTACGGCAAGACTGTAACGCCAGAACTTTATATTAATGCTTTGCAGGGACATCAATACATTCCGCAGGCAGATCAATGTATTCGAAACCTTATCAGAAAATATTGCCAAGAAAACAGTAACATCTGCCCAAAAATCCTTGACCTTGGTTGTGGGCCCGGAAGATTAACTTTTTCTATTGCGGAAAATAATTGTCACATTATTGGACTTGATATTTCCGAAAATTTCATTTCTCACGCAAATAAGATTTACTGGAAAAATGAAATCCGCAAAGGTACTATCGAATTCCAACAACGCAACTTTGCAGAATACGGCTTGAAAAGTAATGATAACCACCAAACATTGGATATAATCTTTATGCAAGGTGTGATGCATCACATTCACGGGGAAGACAGATCAATGTTTCTGAACAGAAGTTTTAATTACTTGAAACCAGGTGGTATCTTAATTATCGGTGACGAATTCATTAGTGATTATGAATCCGAGGAAGGACGCATTCTGAATGTTGCAAAATTCTACCTGCACATCATTGATGAAGCTCGTAAGGGCGGATTCGATGAACTTGCCGAGGAAGAAGCAAAGAATCTGATTGACGATTGTTTTTCTGGGACAAAGTATGCTGGTCACGCATCACAATATGTATTTGATCAAATCATTTATTCTTATGCAAAGAAAATAAATGAAATGTTCTATACTCACGGATCTGTGGCCGGGTTGAACTTTGAAGCGAATAATCAAATCCGTAATATGTTTGATTACATAAAACGTAAAACTGAACATTTAACCGAATCTTCTTCTGACGAAAACTTCAACCGCGGAGATTACAAGGTTTCCATAAATGTTTTTGCAGAAGAATTATCGCTTTACAATTTCAAACTGAAAGAAAAATATGAAATCGGACCACTTAAACAATTGGGCGGTATGGGAGTATTTGTTTTCACAAAGAAATAGAGATGTTTTTTATAGTAAAAGAGTTGCTTATAGTAACTCTTTTTTTTACAAAATTTGCCAAACAACCTCATTTCGTGTTATGTAGTAGAACATTACTAAAACTAAGGTCGCACTATATATTATATGAAACTATTAATTGTTGAGTCACCAAGTAAAGCAAAAACGATTGAAAAATATCTGGACGGAAAATATACCGTTCGCGCATCAATCGGGCATATTCGTGATTTACCAAAATCAAACAAAGACGCCATTGATATTCCAGGTGGCTTTATTCCCCATTATGAAATTTCTGCAGGCAAAGGACGCGTTATTTCTGAACTCCAAACCCTTGCCAAAAAAGCTGACGAGATTATCCTCGCACCCGATCCCGACCGAGAAGGTGAAGCCATTGCTTGGCACTTGGAAGAAATTTTAAAAGAAAAAAATACAAACACTCCAATCAAACGAGTAACCTTTAATGAAATCACCAAAGATGCGGTAACCGAAGCATTAAAAAACCCTCGCTCGGTAGATAAAAAATTAGTACAAGCCCAAGAAGCTCGTCGGGTATTAGATCGATTGGTAGGATATGATTTGTCTGGACTCATTTGGAAAAAGGTTCGTTATGGATTATCTGCTGGACGCGTTCAATCTCCTGCACTCCGTATCATTATGGAAAAGGAACGAGAAATTCGCGCATTTGTTCCAGAAATTTATTGGACGATTCAAGGAAATTTTTCTGCAGAAAAAGAACAATTCCCTCTTGTGTGCTCAGATGAACCTCGTGATATCAATGAAGTAAACAGAATCCTCGACCTTGCAAAAAAACAACCTTGGTCAATTGTAGATATTAAAACAAGTGAACAAAAAAGATCTCCTCGAGCTCCGTTTACAACATCAACATTACAACAAACTGCATCAACTCGATTTGGATTTTCTCCTTCTCGAACGATGCAAATTGCACAAAAATTATACGAGGCCGGACACATTACCTATATGCGTACCGACTCGACCAATCTTTCCAAGCAGGCTCAGGCACAAATCTTGGCATTGATAGAAAGTAAATATGGAAAGGAATATACACAATTCCGAACCTATGCAACCAAATCAAAAAATGCTCAAGAAGCCCATGAAGCAATTCGTCCAACCAGTGTGAGCAAAACAGATTTAGGAGCAAACGATGCAGAAAAATCATTGTATCGATTGATTTGGGAACGAGCTGTTTCATCACAAATGGCAGATGCAAAAATGTTCAAGACAAAATTAGTAGCGAATATTGATACAAAAAATATTCCTGATTTTACCGCGAACGGTTCTCGAATTATTTTCCCAGGATGGCTAACGGTAGACAAAGGTGCACGAGGCGAAGATGTAGAGCTCCCGAAACTTTCCATCGGACAAAGTATTCAATTGATTGATATTACCGAAACAGAAAAAGCGACCCAACCACCAAATCGATATACCGAAGCAGGATTGATTAAAGAATTGGAAGAACGAGGCATTGGACGACCTTCAACCTATGCGTCTATTATGAAAACGCTTGAAGATCGAGAATATGTTAAAAAAGAAGGACGCACATTATTCCCAACAGACACAGGAGATGTCGTTTCAACATTCCTCGAAACTAATTTCCCAACTTATATCGGTGACACATTCACTGCAGAAATGGAAAATGAATTGGATGACATTGCGAGTGGTGAACGGACTTATGTAAAAACACTGCAAGATTTTTATATACCATTTTCTGCTGAGGTTGTAGAAAAAGAAAAGTTGGAAAAAGCAACCAATCTAGGTGATGCGCCGAGTGAATTTACTTGTCCAAAATGTAAATCACCAATGATGGTAAAATTGGGACGCAGTGGAAAATTTTTGTCATGTACCCGATATCCAGAATGTGACGGAGCATTAACCATGGATGGAGCCGAAGTCGGCAAAGAAGAACCGATCGGATACCATCCAGAAAAAAAACTTCCGATCTTTTTACTCACTGGACGATTTGGTCCGTATGTACAATTAGGAGAATCTCCGACAATTCCAAAATTGACTAAATTTCCAAAAGGTCATAAAAAAACTGATGCAGACAAAGAACTCGTAAAACAAGAAAAGGAAGCCATCGCACAAGCAAAACTACTTCCTCAACCGCGTCGTGCATCATTACCACCGCGCACACAACCAGGCGATGTTACCTTGGACATGGCAGTAAAATTATTGGAACTCCCAAGAGATCTCGGGAACGACCCAGCGACAGGTGAACCAGTGATTGCAAACATAGGACAATTTGGCCCCTATGTTGGACGAGGACGAGAATTCCGATCAATTAAAAAATCAAGTAATCTTGATCCGTACACAATTACCTTGGAACAAGCTTTGGAATTAATTAATACTCCAAAATCATTACCAAAAGGAACGGAACTTGTAGCAACATTTGTTCACCCAAAAAGTAAAAAAGAAATGCAGGTATTAAAATCAAAATCAGGAATGTTTATCAAGTCAGGATTAAAGCGAATCTATTTGCCCGATAATTTTGATACTGAAAAAGCAAATCCCGAAGAATTTGCAGCATTATTAAGTAGTGAAACAATGAAAAAGAAACGATAGAGAAAAGCCTTGCACCACAGTGCAAGGCTTTTATTATTAGAGCATCTCTGACTCCATCTGCTGGAAGGCAGATTTCAGTACAGCGAGTGCTGCACTGTCGAACGTGGTTGAAATAATACCAACAAAATACTTCCCATCCTTTTCAATAGGAGATCCTGTCATGATAACATTCCAACCCAGATTGTCTTCATCTAACTTTAATCCATACGCTTTAATAAACTTCTGGATGAAAACGTTCATTTGTTCAAAATAATTATTATTTAATTCCTCAAGAGGAATCCCCAGAGAAAACTGGGCTCCTACCCTAAATGCGTTGGCAGGTTTCGGATGAATCTGTAAGAGATATTCGAATCCTCTTACAAATTTATGCAAGGTTTTCTCTACCTCGCATTTTTCATTATTTTTTGGCAACGAAAGTACTAATTTTCTTGCCACTGATTTTTTATTGTTCATATTTAAAATTTTTATTACCTGTATGATAGCACATTTGATATATTTTGTCAATGTATTCCAAAGATGAAGAAAAACCTCTTACGTAAAGGTGTTATATCCTAAATTCCATTACATCTCCATCTTTGACTATGTACTCCTTCCCTTCTGTTCGTAATAACCCCTTTGCTTTTGCTTCAACGAACGATCCTGCACCCAGTAAGTCCTTCCAGAAAATTACTTCGGCTCGGATGAATTTGTCTTTGAAATCGGTATGAATTGCCATACCTGCAACAGGTGCAGTAGAATTTTCCTTGATCGTCCATGCGCGAGTTTCTTTTTCACCTGTTGTAAAATATGTTGCAAGCCCAAGGAGTTTGTATGATTTTTTAATGAGCGTATCCACACCATCATCATGATGACCAATCTCTGCACGCATGATATCTTTATCTTCTCCTTCGAACTCAGAAAGCTCTTGCTCAATTTTCGCATCCAGTATCACCCATTCTGATCCGTAACTTTCGATTTCCTTACAAATTTGTGCAAATTTTTCTGGATCAGTTTCATCGAGATTTTTTCCTCCTGTTCGTTTATTCAATCCATAAATAAACTTTTTCAAGGTAAGTAAATTCAATTGCTTGGCAATTTTTTGTTCCTCATCAGTTAACACAACTGTATTTGCCATTTTTTCTGCAGACAATGCTGCAAGGAATTTTTGAGCAACTGACTCTTCAAAAATCGCAACTTTATCACCTCGCTTTACATCACGTTGTAAATTACTGATTCGTTTTTCCACGGTTTCCAAATCTGCCAAAATCAATTCCATATTAATTACCTTAATATCTCGCAATGGATCAATTTCTCCGTACACATGATTAATTGATTCTTTTCCATCAGCAACTGCAAAGATTCGCACCATTTCCAAGATTGCATCTACTTCACGGATATGCGCAAGAAATTTATTTCCAAGCCCTTCACCTTTACTCGCTCCTGCTACCAATCCTGCAATATCTACGAATTCAATGGCTGCGGGAATTGTTTTTTGAGTGTTTGAAAAAGCAGCGAGTGCATATAATCGTTCATCAGGAACAGAAACAATACCAACCGATGGATCGATAGTACAAAATGGATAATTTTCTGCTGGTACACATTTTTTTGTAAGTGCGTTAAATAATGTAGACTTTCCAACATTAGGAAGTCCAACAATTCCAATTGAGAGTGACATATAAAAAGTACTGTAGCAAATTATTAAGGAAAAATAAAGGTTTTTGATAAATACTTGACTTTTTATTATAATTATGATATTATAATATCAATCAAATCACAATTTAAAAAAATACAAAATGGCAACAATCAAAATCATCGAAGCAAAATCCATTTATTTCTCTACAGTAACTGAGGACAGAATGAGTTTACTAACAAAATTTGCAGACGGGTTAAACAACTTTTCTGTAAAAGGTTCAAACAATTATGAGTACCAGCTCAGGATTGAAAGTCTGAAACGAGAAGATGGGAGCGGGCAAACATTTTTGTTTACTGCCACCATGACTCATGCAAAAAGCCCAACTGGACTTTCAAATCGTATATCCGCAAAATATGAAGGATACTTCGATGCGAGAAACAAGTCCGGATGGACTAAGGCTCTGTAAAATTTTCAGTTAAAACTGAAAAGCCACTCTGTGAGTGGCTTTTTTATATTTACTATTTACTCGTCATAATTTTCTGCAATTCTGCCTGATGTTCACGCATTACGGTCATCATGGCAGCTTGCTCACTGATTCCTTGTTTTTTCTTAGCTTCTACCTCATTTTGAATCTTTTTAAAGAAATCTGGATTTTTCTCCACCATCTCGAGAATCATATCAAGCTGATCATCGGACACTCCAGCATCTTTCAATTTTGATCCGAGTAATTTTTTGAGTACAAATTTTTTAAACATATACTCTCTATAATATCATATAATAATACTATTGATAACTTGACTTTTCTCGTAAATGTTATAGTATAAACAAAAACAAGCAAATATGAAAGAAAATAAAGAACCTTGCAGTTTTCATAAATTATATGAAGATTGTAAACAGTACCTCCTCAAAGAGCCAGAGAGATTCAACGGCATTCAATTACGCTATAAAAGCTCTCCTGCTCAAACGAAAGAAGAACCCACGCAACAAGAATTGCCTACGGATGGTTTTTTGGACAAAATCGGAGAAAGCATCTTGAGATTTATTCCGGACTTTTTAAAAAAGGTACCTGATGAAAGTCCAAGTAGAAAAAGGTACAACGATGCTAATAAAAAACCAAAAGAGTCTCCATGACTCTTTTTTGTGCTATACTGATGGACATGAACCGATCGAAACAACTTCGAAAACTCCACGAACAATTTCATCATGATTGTACCTGTACATTGAAAGATATCGCAACTCGTCCAGTATTCGGAAACGGAAACCCTGATGCAGAAATAGTATTCATTGGTGAAGCTCCCGGTAAAAGAGAAGACGAGGCAGGAATCTCCTTCATTGGTACAGCTGGGAAATTTTTAAATGAAATGCTCGAAAGTATAAAAATGAAGCGAGAAGATATTTATATTACTAATATTGTAAAATATCGCCCGCCAAATAACCGTGATCCTGACCAAAAGGAAAAAGAACAATGTGCGGACTGGCTCCGTGCAGAATTGGAATTGATCCAGCCGAAACTCATCATATTTCTCGGACGACATTCGATGAATCACTGGTTCCCCCATCTAAAAATCGGAGAAATGCATGGTGAATATATTCATCATATATTTCCGAATTTTCCTGTTCATCATTTCCTTCCGCTCTATCATCCTGCCGCAGCGTTATATAATGGTGGTATGCGTGAAAATTTAATGAAAGATTTTGCAAAAATTCCAAAAATTTTACAGAAAATTTCAAAAGAAAAAAACCATTAATGCAATTAATGGTTTTTTGTATGGAAAAATAATTGAAAAACTTTTCGCATCGGTAAAATTGAAAAGAAATATTTCATATTAATTAAACTTCGTACCCATGATGCAATTTTTCCAGAAACAACAATATTTCCAATTTGCATAACCGACCACCCATGCCCAACGCCGATATTATACGCAACTGGTTTTGATTGATATGGAGCAAGTGCTTTCTCTTGAATTTTGTTATTAATAATTTTTGCAACATACAATCCATTATGAATTGCAGTTTGCGCAAGCCCAGAAAATTCCGTATCAGCAATATCCCCAACAACAAAACAATTAGGAAATTCTTCAATTTCAAGATATTCATTCACAGAAATTCGATTTTTTTTCTGAAGCGTGATATTGGAAATTTTTGTAGTGAGATTATTCCCTGTTGAACCTGCTGTCCAAATTACTGTTTTTGTTCCGACTTTCATATCAACAAGTTCAATTCCTAATTCATCCTGTTTTAACAATTGACGATTACAGAGGAGATTTACTCCTAACTTATACAATCTTTGAGTAACTTTTTTTTGAACTTGTTCAGACATCATAGGGAGCACTGTAGGTGCACCTTCTACCAAATCAACAGCAACAAATGACTCTGGAAAACCTTTTTCTCGTGCAAGTGATCGAGAGAAATCAGTTAATTCTCCAGCAAGATCTACACCGTTCGGTCCAGCACCAACTACTATGAAGTGTAATCCAGCAACACAATCAACAGATATTTTTTCTTCGGTACAATGTGTTTCAAATATATCAAGAATATGTGTTCGTAACTTTTGCGCATCAGCAACAGTTTGAAATGGAAATGAAGTATCTTGCAATCCTTCAATACCAAAATATGCTGGCTCAGATCCCAATGCAAGAACAAGATAATCACTACTCAAGATCATTCCTGTTTTTGTAGTGATTGTTTTATTTGATAAGTCACATTCGATAACTTTATCTATGATAATTTGCACTCGACTATTTTTAAAAATTTCAGACAATAATAATCGATGAAACTTTGCAGGACCTTTTTTTGATAAAAATCCATGAAGTGACGGACGATATTCAAAATATTCATTATCAGAAATTAATACTATTTCCAAGTGTTTTGATTTATTTTTTCTTGATAGTTCTAATGCAGTTTGCACTCCTGCAAAACCACCTCCTACTATAATTATTTTTTTTGTTTGAAACATATACTATTATTGTAGCATAAAATTATCCACAAGAAATACTCGAGAAAATATTCAAAAAACAAAAAAGTATGTTATAATATTGCTAACGAAATAATATTACAAGAAATGGAAATCTCTGTAAGATTCCCCTCTTTCAATCGTCTTTATTTATGAACCGAACTGAACATTACGAAAAAATATTCATGGATCTCTATAATCAATACTCTGATGATGTTTTTCGGTTTTCTTATATTCGCTTGCGTGCCCGAGAACAAGCACTTGACGTTACCCAAGATACATTTTATAAAATATGGAATGAGTTTGTAAAAAATCCAGAAAAAATGTCTCAAGTCCAAAACTTGCGCGCACTTTTGTTCAAAATTGCACGCAATACACTCATTGATAGTACTCGTAAAAAATCTGCAATTCCTTTTTCTTCATTAGCAGCAACTTTTACAGAAAATGAATCAACTTCAACTATTGAACCAATTGCGTTCACAGATAACAATCTATCTCCTGAGCAACGACATGATATTACAACCATTTCCGAACACTTGGAATTACTCGATGAGCAATACAGAGAAATTATTATTCTCAGGCATGTTCATGACCTACCTGTTAAAGAAATAGCCGAGATGTACCAAATCTCCGAAAACGCTGCTTCTGTACGAATCCATAGAGCATTGGAACATGCTCGCAAGAAACTTTCTCACTTGTATGAATAAAACACCATTTGAAAAAATATTCTCTGCATTAAAAGATTTACACCTCACAGAATCAGAAAAGTCTGTGATGCGAAAAAATATTGCAAATTATATTCATAAGAAAAAAACTCCTTCGTATGTAATGGTACGCAGATTTAGCGTGCTTGCATTTTCATTTTTACTTGTAATTAGTACTGGTGGAATTCTTGCTTCTGCATCTCAAGGTTCTCTTCCAGGAAATTTTCTCTACCCAATTAAACGATCGACAGAATCCGTAAAAACACTTACCTTGAAAAACCCTCAAAATAAAGTTGCTTATGACCTTGATTTACTTGAAAAACGATTCAACGAAGCAAACACGCTCATCACTCAAAAGAAAATGACTCGTGAATCTGAACAAATCCTTGCTCAAGCAATTTCACAACACACTAATGATATCAAGAGTCAAACCAATATTATCGCAGAAAAAAATCCAGCAACGGCACTTGTATATACTAATGAACTTTCAAGTATCCTCAAGACAGGAAGTTCGATTCTCCTTGCCATCTCTGACCAACAACCAAATTCTGAAACACTTGCAAGTATTCACACACCAACAAAACTTGTACTAGCAGCTCACCAAACTGCAGATATTATTTCAAATGAAACCAAAAAACTTGAAACAATTGTTCTAGCAGATATTGATGAGGTAACAATAGAACTTGCAGAAAAGAAATATCAAGAAGCTCAACAATTCTTGGAAAAACTAAATCAAGAAAAACAAAACACTGAAACACCTGAATCAATATCTGCAATACAGAGCGAAAATGTGGATACTAATATTTTATCTCTTGCTACTGTATCACAAGAAAATACAGAGAAAATAATTACCTCTGAGTCTACTAATCCAATAATTCCTGCAGCTACTGAAGGAGATGTAGCGAATTTAACTCTCGCAAGAGCTATTCCGTTAGAAAATAATTCATCAGAACAAAATCCTGATGATGTTATTAAAAATCTCATTACAGAACTAGAAATTGCATATCAAGAAAAATCATATGGAAAAATAATTATCATCACTGATAAAATTATTCAACACATTTCTGATCGAGAAAAAATAAAAGCAAGTGAAAAAAAATACAATATCAAAGTTCCTGAAAAAATAACTCCAACGGAACCAGTTAAAAAACTACCGCAAGAAACCAAAGAAATTCCACCAGTTGAAACAATTCAAAACAACCAAGAAACTACTCTTCAGAAATTAGATATTCAAAAAGAATTAAAAACAACACCATAACCAAGGTGTTGTTTTTTTACAGAAAAAGCATACACTATTAAATAATGAACAAAGCAACAAATATCAAAGAAATACTCGATACTTTGCCTCATTTATCACCAGAAGAGCAATCGTTAATTGAACGAGCTTCTCTCTATGCTGAACAGGCACACAGTAGCCAAAAGCGTAACAGTGGTGAACCTTACTTTACTCATGTTTTTGAGGTTTCAAAAATCCTGGGCAACATGAATGCAGATGCGACAACTATTGCAGCTGGATTACTCCACGATACATTGGAAGATACATCTACTACAGAACAATTTCTTGTCCAAGAATTTGGCGATAATGTTGCACAACTTGTTGCTGGAGTAACCAAGCTTGGAAAATTAAAATACCAAGGAGTTGAACGACACGCTGAATCATTACGGAAATTCTTTATCGCTAGCGCAAATGACATTCGTGTAGTTGCTATCAAACTTGCCGACCGACTCCATAATATATCAACACTTGAATATGTAAAATCAGAAAAGCAACATCGTATCGCTATAGAAACATTGGAAATTTATGCACGACTTGCCGATCGATTGGGTATGGGACGCATCAAAGCACAATTAGAAGACCTTGCCTTCCCTTTTGCTTATCCTGAAGAATTTAATCGAGTAAAAAATATCTTGAAAGATTTCCAAAATATTTCGGAACCTCACCTCATACAAGTTGCAGAAAAATTAAAAGAAGAGTTGGAAATCCTCGAAGCAGACATTACGAGACTTGATTATCGAGTAAAACACTTGTACAGTCTCTGGAAAAAATTGGTATACAACGATTACGATATTTCAAAAATTCACGATATCCTTGCCTTGCGAATCTTGGTTCCTACCGTATCAGATTGTTACCAAGCCCTTGGCATCATTCACGGGCTCTATAAACCGCTCCCAGGACGATTCAAGGACTATATCGCACTGCCAAAACCAAACGGTTATCAATCGCTCCATACGACCATTTTTGACGGAATTGGAGGTGTTGTAGAGATTCAGATCAGGACAAATGAAATGCATCAAGAAGCCGAATTTGGTATCTATTCCCATGTAAATTACAAAGAAAAGCAACGTGGAATTTCCCAGAAAACAGAATGGACTCAACAATTACTCGAGGTACAAAAAACAATGGAAAAACCCGAGGAATTTTTGAATCATTTGAAACTCGATTTTTTCCAAGAACGCGTGTTTGTCTACACACCAAAAGGCGACGTAATTGAACTTCCTCGATCTGCTAGCGCTCTGGATTTTGCTTATGCCATCCATTCGGAAATTGGAACCCATGCAACTGGTGCAATTATTAATGGAAAAATGTCTCCACTCCATGAAAAATTAATTCAAGGAGATATTATTCAAGTGTTGACAAGCGAAAAACAGAAACCAAATCGTAAATGGATTGAATTCTGTAAAACATCGTTTGCAAAATCTCATATTAAAAAATACTTGAAAGAACACGGAGGTGTTATGGATAAGTTTTTGGTGAAATAAAAAACCACAGAATGTGGTTTTTTATTTTTTAAGGTTTTTGGAAGATAAACAAATGCTCATGCATTATTAATAAAAAATTACTTTCTTGGGATCTTTTTACCCAAAATCCAGTAGCCTTACAATTAAATTGTCTTTTTATAATATCCTCTTTTAACTGAATACCTACATCTAAAAATTTTTGCATCACCTTATAAGCAAGCGGTTGATACATCTTATTTCTTCGAGTATCCCCAATAAGAATGGCACAAAATTTTCCAGATTTTAAAACACGAAAAAATTCTTTTGCTGCTTTTTCCATTTCGTCAGCAAATTTCTCAATATTATGAATATTTGAAAGATCTTCTTCGATTTTCCCTTCACTATACTTAATAATATCAGCATACGGTGGATGAGTTAGTATAAAATCAATACTTTCATTCTCTGCTTTACTTAAATTTCTTGCATCTCTTTTCAAAACCTTTTGCCAAGACTTATTATCAACTTTGAATTTTAAAGATTCTTTTGTTCTTTCAATTGCTTTCTCATTTACATCAGAGCAAATAATATTTCTATTTAAAATTTTCGCCTCAATAGCCGTAGTTCCACCCCCTATCATTGGATCGAGTAAAATATCACCCTCTTCAGAATATCTAAGAATAAGATTTCTAACAACTTCGGGAGCCCAATTTCCTCGCCAGTCAGATTTATGGGTTGCCCAATTACCTCTACGAGGAAAAGCCCAGACGGTAGTGCATTCTAGGTCGAATTCTCCGGGATGAATTTTTAGTTCCTTATCCATATATTATGTTTAAACTAATTGTAAAACTGCATGAAAATCTCTTTCGGTAGACAAATCTAAAATTTTTTTCCTATCAGTATTTTTTAAAAAATACACAAGATCTTCTTCGTTACTAAATTCATGCAAAAAAACATTATTCACCTCAGAAACAAATTCTTCTGGATATTTTGTAAGCAATCTTTCAAAATAGTAATCCCAGTTATTATCCCCACATAAAACAAAAGAATTCATTTGTTTATCAGGTATTGCATAACTATTTATGTCAATAATATATAATTTTTCAAAAAACTCACTCGTTCTTGTTTTCATTTTTTTTATAAAGATTAATTGATAATTCAAAACCTAAAAAATTGACTATTTTTTTAAGTGACTTATTTTCAAGGTTAGAAGTTTTGAGTGCTTTATAAAAATTTACACGATTAATCCTAAGTGGTCGATAAACATCAATCGGTGCAAGATTTTTTTGTTTCATTATTTGTTTTATTTTTTCTTCTAACATAATAAGTATATCAAGTTAATTTTTATATGTAAACTAATTAGTTTACAGTTATACACATCTAAATTTTTATAATATATTTTTTACTTTTTATAATCCCTGCTTTTAGAGTTACATCATCTGATAAATCTTGTATATCATAAGCCCAGTATTCTATCCCTAATGAATTTGTCTCTGCTAGAAGGACCAGTGATTTTACTTGTTTGTTTTTAAATAATCTTTTCCATTTTAAAAAAGGAATCATTGCTTGATTTATGTCAAAATTTTTTTGTTTAAATGAACTTTTCATTTCAGCAATAACTACAAAATTTGACCATTCGAAACCACCATCTATTTCTATTTGAGCCTTTGACATATCAACTAGATCTCCATTTATCATTAGACTTACACCCGCTTTTTGTCTTCCTCCAGTAAAAAGAATGCCTCGTTCACTAAGATTATAGAAATCAGAAATTATCCCAGCATGATTAGCTATTGCTAGCAAGGTCGTTTCTCCAGGATTTGATTTTGTTCCTAATGTATCAGTAATTCCTATTGTCATACCTTCTGTTAATTTTACAGCAGGCACAAAAACTCCGCCTTCGACAGGCTCCTCAAATTCAAATGACTTTATTTTTTCAACAATTTTCCAAGAACTTCTTGTAACTGGAATTTTAGTAACCCCTCTTTTCTTAACCGCATTTATTTTTTCATTTCCATAGTGAAAAATACGAATTTCACCTTGTCCTGATTTAGTGTATTTCGATAAAACAGATTCAAGATCTTTTGTTGTGTATAGAACAGAACTAGCTCCTTTAGGTCTATTATCCCAAAATTTTTGTAGAAAATCTTCCCAAGCATCCTCTCTCCATGAATTTACCTTTCCCATAAATTAATAATTAGTTACAACAACTTCTAATATCTTCCCTCGACCACTCCCTTTCGAATTAATCGCCCGCCCTGCCTCAACTTTATGAATCTGAATTTTTTTATCTTTAATCTCTGAGTAAATCTTATTAATAAATGGCGCATCAGAATTTGAAAGCATTACATAACAACCTCTTTTATTTAACTCTACAAAAACATCTCGTAATTCAATTTGTTCTTTATCCAAAAAAGCATCTTTGGTGTACGAGGTAAACGAGGCAGTTTTACTAATAGGATAATAAGGAGGATCAAAATAAATAAAATCCCCCTTTTTAGCTTTTTGTAAAACTCCTTTATAATCTTGATGTTTTATTGTAACTTTTTGCAAAGCTTCAGAAACTTGGCGCAAATTAAATTCATCACAAATAAGCGGATTCTTATTTTTACCAAATGGAACATTAAACTTACCTGATTTATTAACCCGATAAAGACCATTGAAACATGTTCGATTTAAATATATAAACCGTGAGGCAATCTCCACATCGGAAAGCTTTGCAGTATCTTTTGATCGAATATCAAGAAAATACTCTTTTGTTATTTTATGTTTTTTAAGGGAAAGAATAAGTCTTTCAACATCATTCTTAATTACATTATAAGTAATGACTAACTCATTATTCATGTCAGATAAAACAGCTTTTTCAGGGAGAAGATCAAAGAAAACAGCACCACCTCCAACAAATGGCTCAAAGTAAGTATTTTTTGCTGAATCAAATAACTCTGGTGGAAATAAATTTCTTAATCGAAATTGATTTAAAAGTTGTCGTTTTCCACCAACCCATTTTACAAATGGTTTCGGTTTGTTTTTAATAATCTTTGAAACATCTTCAAAAATATTTTTTTTATCTCCAGTACGTAAAATATGTTGAGCAAAAATAGCATTAACCTCAAACCTATTTACAATCTCTAAAAGAGTTTGATTTTTATTCATACACTCAATAGTATATCAAAAAAAATAAAATACGTACAAATTGACTTACTTGATATATTCTTATAAAGAAAATAAAAAACTGCCGCAGCAGTTTTTTATTCATCTTTTCCAAAAAAGTCTCCTCCGAGCATTCCACCAATTGCCGCACCCGTGATGAAATCAGTATCTCTTTCTTCTTCTATTTTATCTCGTATTTCCTGAATTGCGTCTTCTCGTTCATCTGAATCGAGATCTTCTAATTCATCTAACATATCCTCAATATCTTCGTATGACATATAATTAAATATTATTTGGGCTAATAATAAAAATACTATAACACAAAAATTAAAAACAAAAAATGTGGACCCTAGCGGATTCGAACCGCTGACCTCTTCAGTGCAAGTGAAGCGCTCTACCAACTAAGCTAAGGGCCCAGGCGCGAACCTTATCCATACCATGGCAACCATGGCGTTCTGATTACATCAGAACTTTGGTTCGCTAACAATGTATCTGTTCGAGAAAATCCAGAACACATACATCATTTAATTCTTAAGAACAATCCATCATAATTATAATCAAATCATGGTTTTTTGCAAGCAATGAATTATCCTTAAAACAGACTCAGTAGTTATACTATTTTTTTGTTTTTTTGGCAAGTTATTAATTATGAGATGAATTTTTTGTTCCGTAACAGTGTGTGATATTCAATAGCAAATCGATGTGATTCACTATTTGCAAGCAGGATTTCTTTTTTATACTGTTTAATAATTTTCTCATTTCCAATGACTGCTTTTGGTCGATGTCGTTCGTCTTTTACTACTGCAACAATGGGAATAATAACTTTTAATGACTGTAATATTTTTTCTGCATGACGGTAATGCGTTTCTCCACCATCAACAACAATGAGTTGAGGAAATTTCCAATCAGTATGAGTAAACCGTCGCTCGAGAACTTCTTGTAAACTTGCCAAATCATGAATCGAACCTTCTTTTAATCGTTTAATTTTAAATTTCCGATAACTTGATTTGTCAACATATCCATTTTCCACCACAGTCATTACTCCAACCGTATTCCCTCCTGACAAATGTGCAATATCATAACTTTCAATTCGGAAAGCGTTATCAATAGACTCGTCATAGAAATCTCGTTTGATTAATGAAACATCGTTAATATGTTCCAATGCATACAATTGTTTTTTTACATGATTTGCCTGTTCGAATTGTTGTTTCTTGGCAAAATCATGCATTTGTTTTTCAAGTGATTTAATAACTCCTTTTTTGTTTCCTTGTAAAAATTTTACAATATTTTTAATTGTTTCTGTGTATATTTTTTGTGCGTCTGCATCAGTCGCATCAGGAGAAAGTGCGAGCTGTTGGTAAAATCGATCATGAGCTGGATTATGACTTTTCAAATCTCGATACGGGAAAATTTTCCGCACAATACGGAGACCTGTGAGTAATGATGAATAACTTGGGAATGGTCCAAAGGTGTATTTTATTTTTACCTGAAAAGTGACTAGCTGTTTCTGAACTTGCAATGTTCGTCCACGTACGACTCCGACTCGAGGAAATAATTCATCGGTAATTATCACATATGCAAAACTCTTGTTATCTTTTTCTTTTACATTATATTTAGGTTGATATTTTTTAATCAAGTTTGCTTCGAGTATTAATGCTTCGAGAACTGAATCTGTTTGTTCATAGGTCACTGTTTCCGCAATCGTTACCATATCTACAATTCCAGGACCTCGAGTTGTAATCAAGTCACGCGCAAAATAGCTCCGTACACGATCACGGAGACTCGTTGCTTTTCCAATATAGAGAATCTCACTTCCCTTTTTCCAAAAATATACACCAGGAGTATTAGGAAGGTTTAATTTTTTTAAGTCTTGACTTTTCATTGTATATATACTATTGTAAATTCAAATAAAAATCAATAGTATGAAAGAAGAAACAGAAATTTATGCGAATAACATAATTCGCACGCTCTTTTTATTAAAACTTCATGAATCTGCAACTATATTTCAGTTAACAGAAACAATGAATATTCTTATCAAGAGAATCAATGAAAACGAAACAGCAGAACAAGCAGAGAAACAAAAGCAAATAATTGACGATATAGCAAAAAGGTGTGTTATTTTTCTCGTCACTATGGTAGATGATAGTAAAAATACTACACTTATAATTAATCTTGTTAATTTTGTTTTTAGCTTTTCTATTACAGAAGAAGATGCACTCATGCAGCAAATTTTTTCAGAAATTGCTATTATACATCTGTCGAGGAATATTCCTATCAAGGAATTCAAAAACATTGATGAACAAGTAATAAAAATACTCGATGTTATGTTAGAAATTGAAGATGAAGTTTTACAAGAAATAGAAGATGAGCTTAATCTTGAGAATAATCAGCTTAATTTAGAAAATGACAACGAAGATGAGGATGAAAATTATTTTCCTAATCCAGATGAAATATCAAGAATAGTGGTAAACACAATAATTCATTATGGAATTGATTTTTCAACTAACAAAGAAAAAGGTTCTAGTTTTTTATTTTCAGGTCAAAATTAATTTCAGTTACTAACTGAAAAGCCTGCTCTTCGAGCAGGCTTTTTTATGTATTTTAATTTTAAAATAATTTAATTACATCTTTTACAGTAATAAATAACATTAATCCAATCAAGAGGAAAAATCCAATACCATTAATCCAGACAACAATGTTTGGATTAATTTTTCTTCGAGTAATCGCCTCAACAAAGACAAGGGCAATTCTTCCACCATCCAAAGCTGGAAAAGGAATCAAGTTAATAACGGCAAGATTGATTGAAATAATAGCAGCAAGTGTAATTACAGAAGTAAATCCAACTTGTTGCGCATCACCAACCACAGAAACAAGTCCAACAGGTCCAGTAAGATTATCTAAACTTGATTTTCCAGCAAATAATTGTCCGAAAGCTTGTATTGTCTGCCCTGCTACATATATTGTATGCGTTATACCGCTTTTAATTGATTGAAAAAAACCTTCACGATACATTCCTACTTGATCGAGAGAAACACCAATTGCAAGCTGATCACCAGAAATTCCATATTCAGGGATAACAAGAAGATTTTCTTGTACACCTTTTGAATCTTGAATTCCAAGTAATACTGGAGTATGTGGTGCAACTTGACGAATAGACTGTGTGACATTTTCTGCGGTGAGTATGTCACCTGTAAAATTATTTTCGAGTGATTCAAAAGAAACAATTACATCACCCGCTTGTATTCCTGCTTTTTCTGCAGGAGATTCTGGTAATACTGACAATACAGTCAGTTGTGGATTTTTAACTTGTTCTGGATAAGCAACACCAGAAAGTGTCGCTGGTGTTCCTACCATAAAAGCAAGTGTAAAAAATCCCCATGCTAATAATATATTCATAGTAACACCTGCCACCAGAACAAGAACTTGTTGCCACCAAGGTTTTGCAAGCATACTCCGATGATAATCAGGATCTTCTTTACCTTGCTCAAGAGAATCTTCTCCGTGAATTTTTACAAATCCTCCGAACGGAATCCAGTTTAACGTGTAGTCAGTTCCATTGTGATGAAATAATTTCTTGACTCGTGGTGGAAATCCCATTCCGAATTCATCAACACGAATACCGAAAAATTTTGCAACCGAGAAATGTCCTAATTCATGAACAAATACCAAAACACCTAACAAGAGAATAAAAATAAAAACTGATAGCATTGTTTGTGGATTTTTGACTGTAAAATATCCAAGTACTGCAACAATTCCGAGAGTTTTCAAAAGTGTTGTTTTATTTTTTTGTATAAATTGAATAATATTTTTCATGAAATTATACTGTCATAATATCTGTTTCTTTTTGTTGGAACAGATTTTCTAAGCGACCATTCACACTGTCCACTAATTTCTGCAATTCTTCTTTGGCTCGGAACTTGTCGTCTTCGGCAAATTCACCTGCTTTTTCTTGTGCATCAATATCCTTGTCGACTCGTTGTCGTTCAAGTCGTACAGAAACACGTGCATCTTCGAGTTTTTCTTTTACTAATTTTACAACAGTTTTTCGTGACTCTTCAGTTAATTGTGGAATACTTGCACGAATACCATTCCCGTCAGAAATAACTGACAATGGAAGTCCTGATTGTTGGATTGCTCGCTCTATTTCTTTGATAACACCTTTATCCCAAGGAGAAATTCGTAATACGCGAGCTTCTTCGATAGTGATTGATGCGATATTTTTAATAGGTTGAAAAGTTCCATATGACTCAACCATAACCGAATCTACTAATGCTGGATTTGCGCGACCAGTTGAAATTTGTAAATATTGAGTTTTTAACCAATCTTCAATTTTAGCAAATTCTGTTTTTGTATCTGAAAAATTATATGCCATAGATTTTCATTATATCATATATATACATATTAAAAAAGAGCCACCTTTGATAAAGATAACTCTTTTACTTCTTGCCAATTTCGGGTATTACCATGGCAATGTAGTCCAAAATATTTTTCATTGGAAAACTGGCTTGTCCTGCCCATTTTCGAGCATCTCGAATAGCTGTAAACATTTCGAGAAAATGAATACTCCTTTTTTTTACAAATAATGCATACAGTGATGATTCAATTTTATCAAGGAAGGAATGAATTTCATGTGCTTGTAATGCTTCATCTTTATCTCGACCTTTAGATAAAATTTCTATAGTATTTAATCGTTCTGCAACAGAGTCTAACAAGAATTGCCGAACAGGAATAATTTGCCCTTGATCAAGAACGGAATCTAATTTAAGAACAATCACTCTCGAGAGTATGGTTTCCAGAACGAAAACATGTGGAGGTAGTGTAATAAAAATGTAAACATTATCAGTTGGTTCTTCAAGGATTTTGAGAAAGGCATTCTGAGCTTCAGTAGAAAATTTTTTCGTATTAATTACCAAGAAAGTTCCCGTTTTCTTTTGTGACAAAAAATCTCGTAATTCACGAACCTCATCTACTCCAAGTGATTCGTATGAATACTCAATCCATTGGCATGTATCTGAATAATCTTGATATATATTTAATAGATTATTACGAGGTTCTTGCAAATTCCCAAACATAATATATGCGTGATGGGGATTTTTTTTCTGCTGTTCCATAATAATCAAGTATACCATACTATATTTATTTATAAAAAACTATATTACCTGCGTAATATAGTTTATTTTTTAGAACGTATTAAATTGTTTTAATTCATAAAATATTGAATTTTCTGTTCCGATTATACCCTTTTCACTTTCGTGTTTGAAATCTGATAAAATTTCAATCACGTGATTAATACAATCTTCAGTTGTAATATTTTAGAAGGATTTGGAGAAACCCTTATCTCTTCCACTCTTAAATCTTTACATAATTCTTGTAATTCTAATTCTCTATTTTTCATATTTTATTTTTTAATTAAATATAATTATACTTTTTTCAAGAAAAAATCAACAAAAAACACCGTGAGGTGTTTTTTTAAAAAGGCTTAGAAATTAACGCTCGATTATATTGATCAATATGATTCAACGTTGTACCAATTCCTCGAACTACTGCCAATGACGGCTCTTCTGCTAAAATACATCGTACTCCTGTTCTGCGATATACTAATTCTGTTAAATTGCGTAATTGAGCCCCGCCTCCTGTGAGTACTATTCCTGTATCAATAATATCAGAGGCAAGTTCTGGAAGTGTGTCTTGCAAAACGATCTTGATTGTATCAATAACTTGCCACAACTCACTATCAATCGCTGTTACAATTTCATTTGTATTAATAGTCACTGATCGAGGAAGCCCTGATAAATAATCGCGACCTTTTACAATTAATTCTAATGGTTCATCGATAGGAACAGCTGATCCAATTTTTATTTTAATCCTCTCTGCGGTTCGATCACCAATTGCAAGATTGTGTACTTTTTTCAAATGCAATGCAATGGCATGATCAATATTATTACCTGCACATTTAACTGAAAGACATGATTGAATAGATCCAAGTGAAATCACAGCAACATCTGTTGTTCCTCCACCAATATCTACTACCATGTGACCTGTTGGTTCATTAATTGGAATTCCTGCGCCAATAGCAGCAACGATTGGTTCGCGTACTACATGAGCTTTTTTAGCACCTGCTTTGAGAGCAGCTTCTACTACTGCGCGTCGTTCAGTAGAACTAACACTCGCAGGAACAGAGATCATTACTTCTGGCTTTATAAATGACCAAAAGCCAAGGACTTTTTTCATAAAATGCGCCAACATGGCAATAGTCATTCGATAATCCGCAATTACTCCTGCACGCATTGGGCGATGCGCAATTAATCCATCAACAGTTTTTCCAAGCATTTCGCGTGCGTCTGACCCAATAGCAAGAATCTCATGATCATGTTCTGTAATTGCAACAACGGAAGGTTCGTTCAGAACGATCCCTTTTTCTGGTTGATATATCAACGTATTTACCGTTCCTAAATCAATACCTAATTTTGGAGAAAAAATACTCATAGATACACGGAATTTAGCACAAAAAAAGTTTTTTGGCGATTATTTGACACAGTAATTAATATATACCGATAAGTTATTCATATTACTACATATAAACAACTCTTTCTTTAATAAAAATTAAATTGTGCTATAGTCGATATATCTATGTATATAGTGGAAATAATACCACTTCAAAAAGGAATCCCTCTCGACTCTTTGTCGTATTTTTCAGTTCGTCCAGTTCAGTTAGGTTCTGTTGTTGAGATTCCACTACAATCACGAACGATTCAAGGAATTGTAATCTCTCAAAAAATGGCTCGAGATGTAAAATCTAATATACGCACAGGTAATTTTTCATTAAAATCAATTGGTAATATTGTTAATGATCAGCAATTTCCCAAGGAAATACTTCAAACACTCCAAATTATTTCTCAACAAACACTTATTCCTATAGGAACATTAATAAGCACCTTATTCCCAGAAATTATTTTTAAAAAAATAATGAAATGGAAACCAGTATCACAAAAACAAGACCACACACTCCGTATTATTACACTTCCCTTTTTAAAAAGAATCACTGCATACCAAACACTTATTCATGAAATTTTTATCAAGAAAAAAAGCTTACTCATTATTACACCAACCGTTTTAGAGCAAAATCAGCTACACGAAAAACTCAAAGCAAGTATTCCCTCAGAAATGCAGACAATACTATTAAACGGATCACTCTCATCACAAAAAAAAGAGTCTACCTATAACAATTTTCTTACAAATCAAAAACCAGCCATATTTTTCACAACTCCACAATATGCAATTATTCCTGATGACAATCTAGAGACTTGTATTTTTGAATCTATAAACTCACCATATTATCAAAATGATTTTTCATCATTTATTGATTTTCGAAATATATTACTTCCTTTACTACAAACTTTGGGACTTTCATTTTATCTAGCTGATTCTTTTCTTTCTCCTCAGCAAATTTTATTAATAGAGAAACGGAAAGCTTTTATCGATCGAACCACTTCAGAAAAAATAGCCAAAGAAAAAATCATCCTCATTGAAAAAGAACAGAAAAATTCCCCACTCTATCAATCACCTTTTTTTTCTTCTCAAATCATCAATGCGGTTCCTCAACATCTCAAAAAGAGTCAGAAAGTTTTTATCTACTCAGCTCGAAAATCAATTGCAACAATTACTTCTTGTAGTGATTGTGGATACACAGTTCATTGTCCTAACTGCCAATCAATTATGACCTTGATAAAAACAAATCCTCTCGCTACAAACGATCGAGTATTTCATTGTAATCTCTGCAAAACAGAAATACCTCCAATGAATCGATGTCCAGATTGTCTTGGTTGGAATATTAGACCACTTGGGATTACAACAGAATCAATAGTTGAAGAACTGGAACGACTTTTCCCAAATACTCCACTCTATCAAGGTAATCAAAACTTTACAAAGACAGATACTGCTTGCAAGAAATTAGTAAAAGAATGGAATACAACAGGTGGAATTCTTGTTGGTACACAAAAAATTATTCCTTTTATTTCAGAAGTAGATATTACAATAATCGCATCATTTGAACACATCATAAGTATTCCTCATTTTCAAACATCACTTCAAGCTCTCTGGATAATGGAAAATTTATTGGAAAAAACTCGAGAACATTATATTATTCAAACAAAACACGTAGGGCAAAATTTTTTACAAGATTTTCAACAACAAAACTTGGAACACTTGATTCAAGAAGAAAATAAACTTTATTCGTTATATGATTTTCCACCTTATGCGACATTGATAAGTATTACAATGGAAAATATTTCTCGAAAAGACCACCATCAAGCAAAGGATTTTTTGAAACAATCAATTCAGTCTTTTGAACATACAATTACATCAAACTTTTTTGAATACTCGCAAACATATACTCTTCAAGCAATGCTTCACATTAATAGTAAAGAGTGGTCTCTCCAAGAAACACTCGAATCAAAGAAATTACGCAGATTTTTGGAAATACTCCGTGGACACGCACAAATCAAGATTGAAACACCTTGGATTACTATTGCTTGATTTGCTTTTTTTCTTAAATATGCTAAACTATTTACATTATGGCAATTAACGTAGACATCAAGAAAAATAACAACGAAAACGCAAGTAGTGTACTACGCCGTTTTCAGAAAAAAGTTCGAGGAGCTGGATTTTTACAAGAAGTTCGAGGAAATCGATACTTTAACCGTGAACAATCAACACTCCGAACAAAACGCTCTGCTCTCGTTCGAATCAAAAGAACTGCAGAGTTCAAAGCAAAAGAAAAAGCAGGTGAAGTAACAGCAGGAAGATAATTTCTTGCTTTTTCTTTTGTTTGTATTTTATTTTTGATATACTATTTAATAACTATTATGAAAATTAATAATATTTCTGAAAACTTATCTATTGCACACGAACCTAGGAAGAAGATTCCTACCATTGATTGGCAAAAAATCAAAGACACTATTCTTGGAAAAAAATATGAACTTTCTTTGGTTTTTCCTGGCAAAAAAACTGCCATTAAACTACATCAAGATTGGAAAAACAAACCAGGGCCAGTAAATATCCTCTCGTTCCCTATTGAAAAAAATGTTGGAGAAATTTTTATTTCACTTGATCAAGCAAAAACTGAGTGTATAAATTTTGATCGAACATATGAAAATTATGTCGCTTTTCTCTTTATTCATGGTTGTGCACATCTCAAAGGACATGTTCATGGTCACGCCATGGAAGTTTTTGAACAAAAAATACGGAAAAAATTTGATATTTAATAATGTTTTATGATATTATAATAACATCATATGACACCTCAATCTCCTTTAATTATTGCCGGTATCGACATCGGAAGTAACACTATCCGAGTAATTATTACTGAACAAGTAGAAAATGAAAATCTACCTCGTGTTATTGGTGTTGGGAGAAGTACTACCTCTGGTGTTACTAAAGGCTACATTATTAATGAGGACGAAATATTACAACCTCTCGTTTCTGCTATTCGTATGGCAGAAACAATGGCTGGAGTAAAACTTGATCGTGTATATGTATGCATGAACAGTATTAGCTTAAAAACCACTCATGTAACCAACTCCCTTTCGCTTGAAAAAAAGACAATTTCAGAGAAAGATATCACCTATATTGTTCACCAGGTTAGTGATGATTTCAATTATCAAGAAAAGAATCGTTCACTTCTTCACACTATTCCATTAACTTATTATCTTGATGGTGAAGAATTATTTGCAAACCCAGTTGGACTTAATGGTGATAAGCTCTCTATTAAATATGCACTTGTAAGTTGTCTCACACAACATCGTGACAGTCTTATTTCCGTTATAAGCAAAGCAGGATTAGATATTACTGACATTGTTGCGTCACCAATCGCTACAAGTACCGTTTCGCTTCCAAAGCGTGTTCAAGCTGCTGGAGCTGCACTTATTGATATAGGTGCTGAAACTTTGTCTGTTTCGATTTTTGAAAATAATACACTTGTTCATACTGCAGTTATTCCTTGTGGAGCAAATTTTATCACTAACGACTTGGCGCTTGGATTACAAATTTCACTCGAAGATGCAGAAATGATTAAACTTGGAAAGCAAACTGAAAAAACAGTAACTCGAAGACGTGTTCAAGATATTATTGAAGCTCGAATTACAGATATGGCAGATATTATCAAGAAAAAACTTGTCTTGTGGAATCGTGACAGATTACTTCCTGGTGGAATTACTCTTGTTGGCGGTGGAAGTCATTACGAACACATGAATACTCATATTCGTAATCATTTGAAATTACCAACCCAAACAATCCAATCAGAGAAAATTATTCCAAGTAAAAAATCTCTCAATAATTCATGGCTTGCTGTATATGGAGTTTGCCTCCTTGGTAATCAGCAACCACAATATCGATCAACAGAAATTTCGTTAAAAAAAGTTTTCAAAGATATCAAAGATTCTACAAAAAGTTTTATTGAACAATTCCTCCCATAAAAAACAGACTTCTAGAGTCTGTTTTTTATTTTCCTTGAATTATTATTACAAATTCACCTTTTATTTTTTCTGGATGTAATGTATAGTATTCTAATATTTTTGATGGGACGCCTTTTCTAAATTCTTCAAACATTTTGGTAATCTCTCGAGCAACAACAATGTTTCTATCTGGGATATATTCGACTAAAGATTCTAAAGTTTTTATAATTCGATGTACTGACTCGTAAAAAATTACGGTCGTTTGAGTATCTTGGATTTCCTTGAAAAATGTTTCTCTACCCTTTTTTTGAGGAATAAATCCTTTCCAAATAAATTCATGGGCTGGTAACCCTGATGCAGATAATGCAGAAATGAATGCGCTTGCTCCAGGAATAGGTGAAGTAATAAATTCATCTCCAAAATGTTTTTGTAATTCTGCAACCAACATAACACCAGGATCAGAAATACACGGTGTTCCTGCATCTGATACAAGTGCGATATTATTTCCTTGTTCAATGAGTTCGATAATTTGGTTTACTTTGGTAAGTTTTGAATGTGCATGAAAACTCATTAATTTACTCTGCCCTGCCTCATTTTTATTAGGAATTTTATAATGCTTTAATAATGATCCAGTTGTTCGCGTGTCTTCACATAAAATATAACTTACCGTTTTTAATATTTCAACCGCACGAAAAGTCATATCAGCCAAGTTTCCGATAGGGGTTGCAACGATATAGAGTTTTCCGAGGTTGTTTGACATAATTATTTAATAATGTTATTGTAACATAAAATAAAAAAAGTACAACATGAATCAAATTAAAGAATTAAAACAAGAATTACTTAAGAAGCGATTTTTGTTAATCGACGGAGAAATCAACCGGGAACGTTCTGATGAAATTGATGAGGGGATTTTTCTATTATGCATGAAAAGTTCTGAAGCCATTAAGATTATTTTTCGAACTAATGGCGGCGCTCCTTCTTGGGGGTTACGGATGTATGATACAATCAGATCTGCGCCAGTAGAAACTATTGGTTACGGAGTGAACAGGTGTAGCTCAGCAGGACTATACCCTCTTGCTGCTTGCATCGAAAGAATTGGACTACCTCATTCTCGCTACCTTTTTCATAGCATGAAAACTACTATCTCAGTTCTCCATAATCACCCATTTGGAGTTTCTCCAGATGAACAAGTGAAAAATCAATTAATTCAGAGTGAGTTACTTCATGAGAGAAAACAAAAAGCTTTACTTTCTCAATTAAAGATTTCTCCGGAAAAACTTTTACAACTTGAAAGAGATGGTGATCAAAATGATCGTTTTTTATTCCCAGAAGAAGCTCTTGAAATTGGACTTCTAACAGAAATTGCTGGATATACTCCAGAAGAAAATTTCTGGAAATATCTTATTAAGTAAGCAAAAGAGAGGTTTTGAGACCTCTCTTTTTTGACAAAAAATTTTGAAATGATAGTTTTGAAATATGAATTTTTCCAAAGAAGTTACATGGTTGCTACAAGATAAATACAATGGAATAAAAACTCCTGAATTCGAACATGATGTAGAGCGATTGCAATCAGGCGAACCCCTTGCCTATATTATCGGTTGGCAACCATTTTGTAATACAAAAATTTTCCTTGACTCTCATCCACTCATTCCCCGCCCAGAAACAGAATACTTGGTAAGCAAAATCATTACAGAATTATCAAATAAACAAAATTTGAAAATCTTGGATTTGTGCGCTGGATCAGGTTGTATTGGTGTTGCATTATTAAAAGCACTACCTACAAGTACTGTTGATTTTGTAGAACTTGATGAATCACATCATGAGACTATTTTAAAAAATATTACCGAAAACAGTATTGATACAAACCGAACAAGAATTTATGGTGGAGATTTATTTGAAAATATTACCGATACCTACGATATTATTATTACCAATCCTCCTTATATTGATCCAGCACTATCTGACAGAATTGGTGAAAATGTGTTCAAATTTGAGCCAGAACTGGCGTTATTTGGTGGAAGTAAAGGGATGCAAATTATCACCAAAATCGCCCAAAATGCCCCAAATTTTATGAAATCTGGGGGTATTTTATGGATGGAACATGAACCAGAACAGGTAGAGGAAATTCAGCAATTATTACCACAATCTGAAGTAATGAAAGATCAGTTTGGAGTAATAAGATTTTCAACATATACTAAAGTTGACACATATTAATATATTGTATATATTATATTAATATTGTTCACTTAAAATTTAAGAGATGAAAAAGAAGATTTTATTTATAGTTTTTCTCGGGGTGTTATTTTGGGCTTTCGGTGGATTATTGGTTATGTTTACAATTTATTTTGAAACAAAAATACCAATTTCATGGAAAATGTACGCCTGGTCATTATTACTTATTCCTATCATGGGTATTATTGTTTCTATATTAGGATATTTTGGACTTTACCTTCCAAGATTTGGACCGCCCTTTAACCCAAAAGATTCCATTTAAAAAACTAAAACTATTAAAAGAAAACAAAAAGTACTGAGATTCTTAGTACTTTTTTATTCCCCATCTTCAAAACTTTCTGCATCAGCAAGTGCTTGCAAAATCTTATCAATATTCCCTGCCATAATACTTGGAATATTTGAAAAGTTTTGTTTGATACGATGATCAGTAATACGGTCTTGTGGATAGTTATAAGTTCTGATTTTTTCTGATCGATCCCCTGTTCCCACCTGATTTTTACGATTTGATGAATGTTTTGCGAGCTCTGCTTCATCATGGATCTGTTGTAATTTTGCTTTTAATAAATTGAGCACTCGTTCCTTGTTTGCAAGTTGTGAACGCTCAACTGTCGAACGGAATGAAATCCCTGTTGGTTTATGGATGACACGAACCGCTGATTCTACCTTGTTTACGTTTTGTCCTCCTGCTCCTCCTGCTCGCGACATTTCAAATTCCAAATCTGCAGGATTTAATTCGATTGTGATTTTCTTGCGAATTGGCATAATCGCAACCGTTGCAGTGCTTGTGTGAATACGTCCTTGTTTTTCAGTTGCTGGGATACGCTGTACACGATGTGCACCTGTTTCATATTGCAATAATTTATAACAATCAATTCCACGAATTTCAAAGGACGCTTCTTTGTACCCACCAATGTCATTTACCGATGTATCAATAATTTTCCATGACCAACCCATTTTTTCTGCATATCGTTCATACATTTCTGACAAATTAAATGCAAATAGCGCGGCTTCGTCTCCTCCTGTACCACCACGAACCTCTAAAACAATTTCATTTGGAAATTCGTCTTCTTCTTTTTCTTTATCCAAGATTTCCTTGATTTGACCTTCGATTGTTTTTTGAACTTGCTTCAAGTTTTCAAGTTCTTCTGTTGCAACTTCTGCCATATCTGGATCAGACGCAATCATTTCTTCAGTTTCTTGTTGTTGCTGTAAAACACGCTCGAGTTCCTGAGCGTAATATTGAATACGGGGATTTTGTTTTAATTCTGCAATATCCATAATTTTTTATAATACCAGAAAAACCTTATTTTATCAATAAAAAAAACCCTGTTGGGTATTTTTATTTCTTTCCAGCTTTTGCAGCTCGAGTTTTGAATTTTTCAGCTCGTCCAGCAGTATCAAGTTGTTTTTCTTGTCCTGTATAGAATGGATGAGAGGCACTTGAAGTTTCTACAGAATATTTTGGATATTCTTTACCTTCAAATACTACTGTTTCATTAGTTGCAATCGTTGAACCTGTCAAAAACATTGCCTCATTGTTTGCATCAACGAATACTACAGGTCGATAATTTTGTGCATGAATGTCTTTTTTCATAATATCCCATTATAGCATGTTTTGATATTTTTGCAAACTATCGATTCAATTGCTCTAATTGATTGATTGTTTGTCGAATTGTAGAAGTCTTGTTCATTACTGAAGTTCCATATATCGAACACGCTCCGTAATATCGACATGCTGCATTATAATACG
>CAZUGR010000001.1:0-67260 GCA_964620145.1 uncultured Candidatus Saccharibacteria bacterium | reverse complement strand
AATAATATCTCAAGTATAGCAACATACCTATTCCTGTGCAACCTTTCCCACCTCGTCAAGGACAAATCTGTGGAAAAATTAAAAACCCTCGAACATAATGTTCGAGGGCTGGTATTGTTTTATTAAATTTGTGAATGAACTATTGTCTCACCAGTTTCGCGATCGAGGTTTCCCCTTCACGATTCACAAGTGTAACAATGTACACTCCTACGGGAAGTTCTCCAATAGAGATGTATTCATCTGCCTGCACGGATCGGGATGGCACAACCTGTAATCCTTGCATATCTACAATGGAACAGGTACCTGATTGACCTACCTTGATGAACACTGTTGCAGGGTTCGGATAGATACCAAGTACTTGCGGTTTTATTGTATTAAACATTCCTGTTGCTTTATCAAACACGGCTGTAATATTCCTATCATGTGATGTCGTGAAAGTGAGTATACTATCAGTAGCAATTACTACACCGTTCTCTTTCCAATGGAGGAATTGGTATCCTGAATCTGCAGATGCAATTATCGTAGCAAGATCTCCACAGAAAAAGTTTTCCTGATTTTCAACAGTACCACCCGTAGTAGCTATTGCATTAATTTGTATCATATTCCGCATAAATACGGGAACGAGATGGCGATTAGTAGTTACAGAGAATTGATATGAAGCACTAAACGATACAATGTTACCATTCTCTTCCCAGTGGGTGAATGTATAACATGGATCAGCATTAGCAGTAACTATTGCAGTTTTACCACATACATAATTACCTTCACCATCTGTATTTCCACCAATCACTGTACCAATAGAAACCGTAAAAGATTTCTGTGTATATATAGGTACGAGTGTTCTGTCTCCAGTAAGTGAAAACTTGTATGAGGCATTCGTAGAAACGATGACATTGTTCTCTTTCCAGTGAAGGAAAACATAACAACTCTGCGGTTGTGCAGTAACCGTTACCATGTTTCCACATATATAAGTTCCTGCACCTAATGTGGTTCCACCTGTTGCTGAAGTTATTGTAATAGTGAGCCATTTCACAGCAAATATCGCAACCAAATTCCTATTACCTGACACAGTGAAACTGTATGAGGCATCAGTAGAAACTTTCATGCCATTTTCTTCCCAACGGAGGAATTCATAACAACTATTCGGAATAGCACTAACGGTTACTATACTCCCAGAGGTTGTGTTGCCAGAGAGACTTACTCTACCGTAGTCATTATTGTTCGAAGTAATCGTAATAGTCTGCGTACTCGGTGCAAAATGAGCAACATATTCCTGATTACTATTCAAGGTAATCGTAATAGTTGCTGTAGTAGCGTGTAATTGTCCATCTTTATACCAACCGATGAACTGATAGCCAGATTTAGAAAATGCTTTGAGTACATATTCGGTTTGTGCTAATCCTGTAATAGGAACACTCAGTACTTGATTATTCCCCTTTTGAGTTACCTGTACTGTTCCATGCGTAGTATTCATCGAAATAACATTTAAACTATAATTTCTAATCTTAAACCTCGCACTAAAACCACCATAAGCAACATAATACATTTTACTCGAAATGAACCGGTATGGATTATCTCGCGAAATTAAAGTTGCCCCATCATACCATCCATCAAATTCATATTTCTGTAGTAAATATACATTATTACTATCAATATATGCAGAAAAAACCGCCGTATCACCACAAGGATAATACCCCTCTCCAGAAGTAACAACTTGACCATATAATTCTTCGCCTGATACTGATAGAGAAAAATAATACTTCGAATGAATAAACTCAAATGCTTTACATGCTTGATTGTTCGTATTGAGATAATCTTGCACATTATTAACCTTGGTAATCATACACATGATATTATGATCTCCCTCGCTCACGAACAAAGTATCGAGGAATATACTACTACTATCACCACTAGGAATATGTAATCCTGTGCGTTGTGTAGTGCTTCCTAATACACCATCAATGTAGGTTTCTACAGTGAGTTCGGTAATTATATTTGCTCCGAGATTTTTTATGGTGATCTGAGGAACGAATAATCCATTGCATATACTGATTTTATCATGATAAGGATAACCTCCATCGTTATCAATAGTAACGAGACGAGCTTCGTTAATAGTACTCGGCGCAATCAATGCATCAGACGACATAAGGGAATACATACCATAGTATAGATTCAGATTGAATAAAAACGATCGCATGCGGTCTTTTTGTCCTTGAGTGAAACGTTCTTTTAAGGGGTCATTCCGTCTCCCCATCATATTATATGCCGAATTACTAATATCTCCAGCATAACAAGGAGATGAAGTAACATCTTCAATAAATATTGGTGGTGTATCACACACCCTATCACCTTGAGTACTACAATCATCATTCGGAAAACAAGCTCCCGTTTCAGAAAACACATGATATAAATTAAAATAATGTCCCATTTCATGTTCAAAGGTATAACTAATTTCTGAAAAATAATTAGCACGTACTGTTAAATAGTTGTTAAAACTAGCAAAACCAGCTAATCCATTACCACTATAGTCATATTTATGCACAATAAATACATTGATATAGGATTTTCTAGACCACATTATACTATCGAAACAATACTGAACATCAAGTCCATTATTTCCATCATATTGCAACCCATACTCTACATATCCTGGGAAATTCCGTGCATCAACATAATTCACCCCATTAGTAGGGTTCTCGTTCGGGTCGCGTTTCGCGAGAACGAACCGCATACGCGTATCAGGTCCATACCCGTTCGTATTAGCAAAAGATCGATTCAAACGCGCCATAGCGCTATCCACTTGAGTTTTACTGATGAGATTATTCGCTGTTGGATTCAATACATGAATTACCACAGGTAATATTACCTCGTCATCAGTATCAACAGGTTCACATCCATTGGATTGAATTCGTTGATTCGATGATGATAGAACATCAACATCAGGAGCGATGAAACCACACCCCTCATGGGCAGACACACTGCCATACACTGCTACCATGACTATCAATAATAGCCATTTGGTAAAATTGTTGTTTGTTTTCATTGATTAATTATTTTATTGTTATGTAATTTCTTTTTGTTAAATAAATTTTTTGTATAATTGAGTTATGTATTATGTGTTGCTGCCTTGTTGAAAAACCAAGATAGATGAATAGAGTGATATTGTTTTTCATTGTTTATTTTCTTTACAATGAACAATGCACTGACTTGGTTCAAATTATACTTAATATTTCAAAAAAAGCAAGGGTTATCGAGCAAACTGTGGATAACTTTGTATATGTGTTGTATGATTGGAAAAAAGTCTGTCCTGTGATAAGATACTAACAAGTTCCCACCAAGGAGCTTTTATTATAAACAAATAAATAATCTAAAAAATAAATATATGTTATTCGATCTAAAAATTTTAAAATCCACTCTTGAACAAATCGAACAAGAGAAAAAAATCCCCCAAGCAGCTATTATTGATGCTATTGAACAAGCTCTCGCCGCAGCATATAAGAGAGATCATGGAAAACGAGGACAAGTAATCCGTTCTGTATTCAACCTTGAAACAGGTGATGTTGATTTTTCTCAAGTAAAACTCATCGTTGATGAAAATACTGTACGACCTGCACTCACCGAAGAACAAATCGCCGAAGGATTCCAAGACCCAGAACCAGCAGAAGGCGAAGAAGTCATTCCACGATTCGACGAGGAAAAACACATGTACATCCAGAATGCAAAAATCATGAAAAGTGATGCAGAAGTTGGCCAAGAAATGATTTTCCCTCTCGATCCACCTGACGCAGAATTCGGAAGAATTGCAGCACAAACCGCAAAACAAGTTATCATGCAACGACTCCGTGAAGCAGAAAAAGGAACCATCGCACGAGAATATACTGACAAGCAAGGAACACTAATGAGTGGTATTATCCAAACTATCGAACGAGGAAATATCTTTATTGAATTCTATCGAGCAACAGGAATTCTCCATACAACAGAACAAATCCCAGGAGAAACATGGAAGCCAGGTGATCGCATCAAGGCATATCTCTATGCAATTGACGAAACTCCACGTGGAGTAACATTGCGACTCTCTCGAAAACATCCACAGATGATTACTCAATTATTCATCCAAGAGTCTCCCGAGGTTGCAAGCGGTACGGTTGAGATTAAATCTGTATCACGAGAAGCCGGCTCTCGATCAAAAATAGCTGTTTGGTCAAACGATGAAAGTGTTGATCCAATTGGGGCATGTGTAGGACAACGAGGTGTTCGTGTGCAAACAATCAAAGACGAACTCCACGGGGAAAACATCGACATCATTCCCTGGTCACCGATTATTTCTGAATTTATCGCAAATTCACTCGCACCAGCTCGCGTAGTTAATATTACTATTGACGAAGCAGAGCACATGGCAAGTGTTGAAGTTGCTGATAATCAACTCTCTCTGGCTATTGGAAAATCTGGGCAAAATGTTCGACTTGCTGCACGACTCACCAATTGGAAAATTGATATCAAAGGCATCAAAGGTGAAGAAGTAGACGAGAACGGAGACCCGACAGGCGATGAAGATGATTTTATCGCATTGGCTGACCTTGTACAGAATGAAGCAGAATTAACCGGAGATACTCCAGAACAAGAATAATCTTGTTCATCATTTATCAAAATAATACACAACTCATCTATGACTGATTTATGGCATGATATTCCTCGAGGAACTCCAGAAGCATTGAATGTTATTATTGAAATTCCAAAAGGATCTCACAACAAATACGAAATCGACAAAGAAACGGGATTGATTAAACTCGACCGAGCTAACTACAGTTCTGCACCCTATCCGTTCGATTATGGATTCGTTCCACAAACATTGTGGCATGATGGAGATCCTCTCGATGTTATTGTTCTCACCACTTATCCACTGCATCCAGGAGTGCTGGTAACCGTGCGACCGATTGCTGTGATGGACATGACTGATACAGGAGACAGTGATGCAAAAATTATTACTGTTCCTATTGATGACAAGAGATGGGAAGATTTCCAAGACTTGTCAGATATTAACAAACATACCCTCAAAGAATTCACTCATTTTTGGGAAACATACAAAGAACTCAAAAAAGGTGAAAAAGGTACTGTAACCATCAATGGAATTGCAGGTAAAAATCAAGCAATTGCAGATATTAATGAATCAATTGCACTCTACGATGCGAACTATGGAATGAACAGAAACGCCTAGGGCGTTTCTGTTGTGTTTTTCTCGGGATTACTGTACGCTATATATATGAGAAAAATCATCGAACAACATCATCATCGGATCGGCATTCTCGGACTCGCACTGGTTACGTTCGTTTTCGCGTTCATTGCGCTCATCTTTTTACCCAAGCGAACCGTCGCACCGACACCATCATCAGACGCTCAACCAATAGTACAAAATCCCCCAACCGCGATTATTTTCATCAACGATCTCCAACCGAACGACACCGTCTCACCAGAACAAATTATCACGGGGACTGCTCCGAACTACTATTTCTTCAAAGGGAATTTCCCTGTTGAACTCCGTACTGCAGAGAACGAAATTTTCACAACCGTAACCGCGAAAACCAATGAAGACTGGATGACTACCCAGAGTGTCAGGTTCACTGCTACACTTCCTGCATCATTCGACTATACAGGTACAGGATCAATCCGTTTCGTGAAAAACGATCCATCTGATGGTGAGGCACCATTCAACCCAGAACGAGATGAGCTTATTACTCCTGTTATTTTCGGAGAGTAATCAATTTCCAGAGAGGGAATACCCATTGCGGATTTTCAAAAAATTTCGAGCATACATCACGAATGAATAATGCACAATTTCTGAATCAATAATAAAACACCTCCTAGGAGGTGTTTTATTATTGATAACAGGAACAACTGCACCCTTCTTGGCATACACTTTCTTTACACTGCCTACGATGACGGAACGAACAGAGACTGTATCGCCCGCACCCGATCAAACTCAATCCCGTAGCAAGTCCGAACAGTACTACAGGAAGCTCCATAGATTTCCAACCGTTCCCCGAAACAGAATATGCAGCAACTACCATAACAATCGCAAGAACGAATGATGCCTGTCGCGTGAAATATCCAATCAAAACGAAGAGTCCACCGAGTGCCTGTGCAATCGCAGTAATCCATGCCCAAAAAGGAGAGAATCCAAGTGATGCGAATGAGGTAATCGTCTGCGTCATATCGGTGAGTTTCACCATTCCATGGTAGAGGAAAATTCCTCCGAGCGTTATTCGCAATACGAGCAATCCCCAATGCCTCCAAGACGCATGGAATGATTTTTGTGGTTTTTTCATAAATATTATATTTAATGTTACTAATAATACCTCTAGTATACCTGATTAAAAAATTCCGTAAACAAAAACCCCTTTCGGAAAAGGGGTTTGATACTCCATGAGTATCTAGAATTTTAAAATTTTCTTACTCAATTGATCATGAGTAGTACGTATTACTACCACATACATACCTTTTACAAAACTACTCACATCAATATGCGTTTCAAAAATATTTTCTTTTTGTGAAAATATTTTTACTCCATTTGTATTAAAAATTTCAATAGAATATTTTTCTTGATTAATATTTTTTATAGTGAAAATATCATTAACAGGATTTGGAGATATCTTTATTTTATTTTCAAAAATATTTTTTGATATATTACTTACTATCTTTTCTCTCAACACAAAAGTAATCGTAAGATTTGAATCGCAAGACAAATTGAAATTATTAGAAGAATCAGGATATTCTTTAATAAGAATATTGTATTCTGGCGAAACAGTATAAGAAATTTGTAAATCTGGTTTTGGAAAATATAAACCTATAAAATTTGAATCTAAATTTAAACTATTCAACTTTAACTGAACACTATTTTCAGGAATAGAGTCGAAGATTACAGTTATTGTTTTTTTATCCGTAATATTAAAACTATCTTTTGGTTGCCACCTATCAGTAAGTAGTTGTGCAGAAATATTAGGTCTTGATTCTAAAAAGTACTTGAAATTTTCTAGCATATTTTTTTGACTAGTTGAGTCGATTCCACCATTAGGGTAACCTCCCCACGATTGATAGTAATAACCATATTCAGGCATTAGTTCATCAATCATATCCTCAACAATAGGAACTGTTCTACTGGGCAATAATCCAGTATTCAACATATCCTGATATACGAGCATCATTCGGTCTCTGCATTTCGGAGATTTTAGAATTATGTTTTGAATTATCTCATGCATAATCCCAAAATAAGAATCATCATTGTTTGCTATTTCAGTATCCCAATTATTATAGGAGCTCGGAACCCCATCGAAATCTTCCATCAAAATAAAAGGTTTGTGTCGGTAACTTAATCCAATGCTCACATTATTAGAAATCACATCAGTCATTCCGAAATAATGTATCAAGCATAGATATCGCAACCAACTGCCCAAATCTATCAACGAATCAATCGTATGATAATGATCGGAAACAGTGTCTGCCTGTAAATCTGTCAATGACTGGAAAATAGGTTGGATATGTATAGCTGTTCCTTCTTCTGCATTGGCAACGACTCTTTTCCTTCCATCAGGATCTCGAATAATTGCCAAGTTATCAATGACTTGGTTACCTGCGAAAAATACAATATCAGGGTAACCCAACATCTGTGCAGTTGCTGGTTCAAATACTATAAAATTCCCCCTGATGCCATCCTCACTACCTGCATACATTGTATCAAAATAAATATTGAATGGAATTGGATAAATAATATCTACAGAATCTTTATGAATACTATATTCTTCGGCAATATATCGCTCGTTGGGTTTCACCTGTGGAAATCCGAGCGACCAATACGAACCGTTCAAATACCAAGTTCCCACAGTGTTTCGTACGCCACCAATCTTCCAATCTGGATAATCAATAATGCGTAAGCAAATTTCATTAATACCAAAAGAACCATTTTGCCCAGAACCACCAACACGCATTTTTATTTTCTTGATTTCTTCTTTGTAATCTTTGGAAAAAATACTTGTCTTAAAATTATTTGGCCCATTGATAGGACTATCTTTGGTGGCCTTAAATGCAACACCCTTGTTGGGTAAACAAGCAGAGCTTCCAGCAGCAATATCAAATTCTACCGGCTGACTGATCTCAAAAGTTCCATCAGGTTTTAAAATGTGTAACCAGACTCGTTTCTTAATATCATCATTATAATTCTGAAAAACTTCTGCGTGGTCGCTTGAATCAATAGTTGCAAACAATACATAATGATTATGAGGATTCTTGCCAAATCCAATAATGTAGATAGAATCTTTTTTGATTTTGTTTTCAATAGTATCAATTAGCTGAACTCTAATTGTATTTACTTTATTTAGATTACCTTTTAATAGATGTGAATCAAAACTATAACAAGGTTCATCTGCATATAAATTATTTTCCCAAGTATTTTCTTCTTGGGAACGGTTATTATACAACCAAAAACCTTGGATATAATTTTTGTAACTACTTTCAGTGAATTGATTTACTGAATACATGACTTGATGATTATTTGGAATATTCCATGTAACCTCGAAAAATACAGAATCAGTTTCATAGAAACCATTCTTTTGCGCATTTGCAAAACCTATTGTTATCAATAGAATCATTGCGGTAAAAATTTTTTTCATTTATTTAAAATTAATTTGGTGAACAAAAAATTGATTATTTTTTAATAAATTCTCTATCCACCAAACTAATTAATTGACAAAAAACACACTTAAAATTGAAAATACCATTTTTTAACATAAAGTCAACTATTGAGGCATTATTTTTTGCATTTATTGCTTTTTTCTGGTAAGGTAACAAACATGAATACAGCAAATATCACTACAAAAACAAATAAACTTCCTAATAGTCGTGTAGAAATTACCGTAACTATCCCAATTGCAGAAGTTACCACTTTTCGATCGCAGGTACTCAAAGAATTAAAAGAAACCATGGAAATTGACGGATTCCGCAAAGGTCACGTTCCAGAATCAAAAATCTTTGAACGAATCGGAGAAATGGGACTTCTTGCAGAAATGGCAGATCGAGCACTTACCGAATCATATCCAACAATCGTTGAAAGATCAGCAATTCAACCAATCAGTCGCCCTGAAATCAATATTACCAAAATGGCACCTGAAAACGATATTGAATATGTGATTACTACTGACGTACTTCCAACGATTACAATTTCTGATGTAGTTGCAATTGCTAAAGAAAATAACAAGGAAATTATCACCTCTGAAATTTCTGATCAAGAAATTGAAAATGCAATTCGAGAAATCCGACAAATGCGAGCTCATCAAAAAATGCATGACGACGATGTAGAACACCACGATCATAATCATCAAAATATTCCAGACGATCAATTACCAGAACTCACTGATGAATATGTAAAAACTCTTGGTGAATTTGCCGATGTTGCAGATTTCAAAAAACAATTACAAGAAAATATGAAAAAAGAAAAGCAAGCAAACGAACATGAAAAACGTCGCATTGCCATCATTGAAGCCATCATTGCAAAAGGTGAATATGATATTCCAGCAAGTATTGTAGATTTTGAACTTGAAAAAATGCTTGAACAATTTAAACATGACCTCGCCATGAACGGAATGAAGATTGATGAATACCTGAATCATATCGGAAAGAAAATTGAAGATATGAAAAATGAATGGCGAGAACAAGCAGAAAAAAGAGTTCGCATGCAACTCACTCTTGAAAAAATTGCAGAAGAATTCACTATCAAAGCTGATCAAGAAAAAATTGATACCGAAGTTGCAAAACTCATGGAAATGTATTCACAAGAATCAATTCAAAAAGAAAATGTAGTTAATTATGTAACTCAAATTCTCACCAACACTGCCGTATTTGATTGGTTAGAAGAACAAAAATAAACCCAATTCAAGGGTTTTTGTTTTTAATTTTTTATGCTACAGTCCACACAAGGGAACATGGTATGATTGATGTTCTGTTCCCTTATCCTTATTTACTGTTAACTTTTCCCATTTATTTATGTCTTACCTAGTACCTACTGTACTCGAAAAAACACCTCTCGGAGAACGAGCGTACGATATCTATTCACGACTACTCAAGGACCGTATTATCTTTCTTACTGGAGCAATCGATGCAAGTATTGCTAATATTATTATTGCTCAACTTATCTTCCTTGAAAATGAAGATAACAAAAAAGATATCACTATTTATGTGAACTCTCCTGGTGGTCATGTAACTGCAGGACTCGCCATTATTGATACAATGAATTTTGTAAAACCAGATGTTTCTGTGGTATGTATTGGAATGGCAGCATCAATGGGCGCAATGATTCTTTCTGCTGGTGCAAAAGGAAAACGATATGTTCTCCCTAATTCTGAAGTAATGATTCATCAACCACTTGGTGGAACAGAAGGACAAGCTTCTGATATTGCTATTGCTGCAGAACATATCTTGAAAACAAAACAAGTACTCTACAAAATGCTTGCAAAAAATACTGGCAAAAGTCTTGCTCAAATTGAAAAAGATGCCGATCGAGATTATTATATGTCTGCAGATGAAGCAGTGAAATATGGAATCGTTGATAAAATAATTACCAAACGATAAAAAATTCCCTACAAATTTGTAGGGAATTTAAATTTTTAATCAAAACTCATGCAGAGATACTCTGGACAATCCTTGAAATATCCGGACTCTCCAGAACACAATCGATAATAAACGAATACGTCTCCCTCATGAACAATGGGTTGCAATTTTCCGTTTCGGTCTCGAACCAGAGGAATTTTTTCACGCTTCGCAATCTGCAGAGCGGTCGCATAATCAATGCGTAAGTCTCGCATGAGCGATCCATGTTTACTGACCGTATCTCTCAGAATATATATGATCGAAGAATCGTTAGGGATTTCTACATTTTCATAAATATTTTCTGATAACTCCACTCTCTCAACCTGATGAGTGTTCTGTGCTTTCTTGGTATTATTTTTTATTACGGTACTAATCCCAATAATCCATGAGAGTATTAACGCACCCACTAATACTCTTGTAAAAAAACTCTTCTGCTGTCTCATAATTATTTTTTTTGATTCTGAAACAACATACTCGTTTCATAGGTTCTTGTCAAGTGGTTTATTCTATGCTATTATCGCATCAGTACAAGATTCTCCTATCCTGTTTGAATTATTTCTTCTTTTTACTCTTATTTGTTCTTGTACTCAATAAATTTTTCAAAAAATATCCTTACTCTTTAAACTTGAAATAAGGAATTTCCTTGTTTCCCTTGAATCATGTTATTTAAAATTCTTATCTCCCTTGCAATTGGAATTATTGCTGGGTATTTTATCCGAGTACTCGTTGCTCGTCTCCAAAAAAAATCTCTCGAGGCTGATGTTGCTGAAATCATGCTCAAAGCACGAACCGATGCCCAAGAAATTATGAACGATGCAGAAAATCGCGCAGAAAAAACTCTGACTCAAAGTCGGGAACTTGAACGTGAACGTGAACGAGATTTTGCAAAAACCAAAGAACACCTCGAACAACGAGAACGCAATCTCGACAAAAGACAAAACGATCTTGATCAAGGATATGAAAACATAAAATCCAGAACAGAGGAAGTAAAAAATCTCAAAGAAAAAGCCGAAGACCTCATCAAAACAAGAACAGAAACACTCGAATCTATCGCCCAACTCACTCAAGGTGAAGCATTGCAAACACTTATCCAAGAAGTTGAAACAAAGCATATGGTAGATTTAGAAAATCGAATCCAGAAGCTCAGTATTTTTGGGGAAGAAAAAATCAAAGAACGAGCCAAGAATATTCTTACTACAGCTATTAATCGACTTGCTTCATCAACCGCATCAGAACTCACCACTACATCAGTAGAAATTGAAAATGATGAAATCAAAGGAAAAATTATCGGAAAAGAAGGTCGCAATATTCGCACATTTGAACGTGTTGCTGGAGTTGAACTACTTATTGATGATTCACCTCATGAAATTGTTATTTCTTGTTTTGATCCCATTCGACGACAAGTTGCTCGTGTTGCCTTGGAGAACTTGATCAAAGATGGACGTATCCAACCTGCAAAAATAGAAGAATTTGTAGAGAAAGCACAAAATGAAATTCATGAGATTGTAAAGAAAAAAGGAGAAGAAGCAATGTATGAGTGCGGAATTATGAATGTTGATCCTCGACTTGTTTCTATACTAGGACGACTCCATTTCCGAACCAGTTACGGACAAAATGTATTGAAACACAGTATCGAGGTTGCCCATCTCTGTGAAATGGTGGCATCAGAGATTGGTGCAGATCCCTATGTTGCAAAATTTGCAGGACTCGTTCATGATATTGGAAAAGCTCTCGATCATGAAATTGAAGGAACTCACGTGGAAATTGGTATTCGTATTTTACAAAAATTTAGTGTTGATGAACGAGTTGTTATTGCAATGAGAAGTCATCACGATGAATACCCTCATGAATCGCTCGAGGCAAGTATTGTGCAAGCATGCGATATGATTAGTGGATCACGACCAGGAGCTCGTCGTGACACATTAGAAAACTATATCAAACGATTACGAGAACTCGAAGCAGTTGCAAATACATTCCGAGGTGTTATGAAATCATACGCACTCCAAGCAGGGCGAGAAATTCGTGTATTTGTTCATCCAGAACAATTAAACGATATTCAAGCAAGGAGAATTGCTCGAGATATGGCAATAAAAATTGAACAAGATTTACGTTATCCAGGAGAAATCAAAGTAACCGTTATTCGAGAAAACAGAGTTATTGAATATGCACGATAAAAAATACGCATAAAGCGTATTTTTTATTCGAAACTTTTTCCTTTATGTTTGGTCTTGCGGTCATATTTTGAGCGATCTTTGTATATATTTGCTTTTACTCCAGATTCAGCTTCTGATCGTGCACGCTCTTTACGGATTTCTGGAGTTTCCTTTCTCATTTCTGCACTATTTGGATCAATAGTACCAATAACGTCTTTGGTTTTAGGCTTTTTTGATTTTTCAAAATTAAACTTCATACTATAAATATACCATATTGAATGAGAAAACAAAAAAACCTTTTCCGTTACGGGAAAGGTTTTATACTGAAAAATGAAAAGAATTTATTACACAATTGTAATATTTGTTCTTTCCAATTTGATTTTTTGGTTATTATTACGCTGAGTAATAATAACCACTTTTTCATTTGAAACAGCAAAGGTATCTATTTCACCCTTATTTTGCTGTTCGTTTAATTTCTTGACCAAAGAATGAATATCTTCTCCTTGATCAAGCAAGAATTCAATTTTTCCCTCAGAAATTTCTACCTTTCGTGGCTTTTTGTTAAGCACGAAAGGAAATATTTCAGAGGTTTGGGCTCCTTTTTCTTTAACTTTTTTGAATAATTTTTTAAACATATTAAATTTTTATAAAAACTATAACAAAATATTTCATTTTGTCAATATTCCCAACATGGTAAAAAATGTCCTATACTATAAGAGTCTTTTGGAATAATGAATAAAAATTTATTCCAATAGGCTCTAGAGCATTATTATTCTAATCGAGACACCCTCAAAGGCCTTTGAGAAAGTCTCCTAATTATTTTCTACTATGAATAAAGCAGATCTTTCAACTTTAGTTCACGAAAAAATCGGCGGAACTAAAGTACAATCAGAAGAAGTAGTGCAATCTATTTTTGATGCTATTACTAATACCCTTAAAAAAGGTGAAGAAGTTTCAATTGCTGGTTTTGGTATCTTTTCAATTACTAAAAAAGCAGAACGAATGGCTCGTAATCCAAAAACTGGAGAAATGGTAAAAGTAGCAGCTAAAAATGCTCCAAAGTTCAAAGCTGGAAAAGCATTAAAAGATACTGTTAAATAAGCATCGTTTATAAAAATACTGTCGAGACCAGTATTTTTATTTTGGATACTTGATAAATTTCCTTGATATGCTATACTCTCTGCAATGCGGTGTTAGTTTAGTGGTAGAATAACTGCCTTCCAAGCAGTGGACAAGAGTTCGATTCTCTTACGCCGCACATAAAATACTTAAAATCGGATGCGAAAGCATTCATTTTTTTTGTATTTTACTTGCGAATAAGGAATCGAAAAAACGAAGCGGTTTACGAAATGCGAGGAACGAAGCATTTTGTCGCAAGCGGCGGGGTCGAGGCGATGAGTTCGTAGTGAGGCTTTGCCGAAACGAGAACCAGAGCGGTGACCGATTCTCCTACATCGCACACAAAAAAACCAGAACGAATTTTGTTCTGGTTTTTGATTTAGATTTCTTTAATAACTTCAAATCCATTCATATTTTTGATACGATAAAATACCCTCGGTGGTTTCCCAAGTTTTTCCAAAGTTCCAGATTCCACGAGTTTTTTCAGGTAACGATGAGTCAAATGAAAAATACCTATTTACAAGCCGATGATATTCATCAGAATTAATAAGATTATTTGTTCCTATTTTCTTTTCTTGTTCTATAAGTTCTTTGATTTGCTGATCTGCTAATTCTTTTCTTGACAAATCATTGGTAAAATCAAAAAATCTTACTCCATGATTTGTATGTATTCTATATGAATTTTTTGATATTTGATATATATTCAACCCTATAGATATATCATTATTTTCTTCTATTAATTTTACTCTTTCATTGAGAAATTTTGTTTCTTGTTTTAAATAAGTAGTAAGTATGTAATTATTTTCTGGTAAATCTTTTTTATAATTAAATCTACTATTGATTTTTGTGACCCTGCAAAATGAGATTCCCATTTCTTTTCGATTTCTATAGCCTGTTCACTTTTTAAATCAATATCCTTAATTTGATGATAATATATTTCATGTAAGTCATCTATCTTTGATACAAGTTCATCAATGAAATTCCTCACAAGGAAAAAATTATCTCTATTAGAGAAATCAGCTTTTTCAATAATTTCCACCAAACCATTCATACTATATCCATCATCTGATTCTATATGAATATTTTTAATAATTTCTCTGTGAATTTCTTTTTCTTTTGTATTTAATGTTTTTTTGATCAAGAAAATACATTTCCTAATAAGTATCAAATTCTTCTTGGGATAAAGTGAACAACCGCCGACTTTTTTCTTGAATATTATTACTATCTACTTTAAATATTTCCAAAAAAATGTACGAGTGTTTTATTTTCAACTTGATTGTCTTTTTTCTGTTCCAGTGAATTTTTTTTGTTCCATATTTTTAGCATACAATAAAAACCTTATTTTCATAAGGTTTTACCATTCCAAATACACTGTTTTTGGTTGTTCATCAGGAATATCTCCTGTATCAATATATTCTAATAATGTCTCCGGAATATCCGATAAAAATTCACTCGGCGCATTAAAATTCTGCTGACCATAAATAGTTCGTGTATATGCATGTGATAAAAACAATCGTTCACGTGCACGCGTAACAGCAACATAGAACAATCTGCGTTCTTCTTCTTGCTCTTCTTTTCCTTTTTTTTCATCATAACCAGCATGAGGAAATAATCCTTGCTCCATTCCAGAAACGAACACGTAATTAAACTCGAGACCTTTTGCTGCGTGCACTGTCATCAAGCGAACCGCGGGACGATCATCACGAATATTATCTTGTTCAGAGAGTAATGAAATATCTTCAATCATCTGTAAGATTCCATCACCTATCTGCAGATCATCATATCGTAATGCATAGGTCACCAATTCTTCCATTGTTTCGAGTCGCTCTTGTTCATCTGCAGAACCATTCGTATATGACTCGAACATTCCCGATCGATGAATTGCGAAACGAACAACTTCTGATGGTGTTTTTTCACCTGCTAAATGACGAACATCTTGAAGAATTTGCATATATTCTCGGTAACCATTCGACGCAGCTCCCGATAATTCACCAGCTGTTCCTGCAAAAATTTTTGCCAGAGCAACTTTACCAATTCCTCTTTTTGGTTCATTGATAGTACGCTTGATATCAGAAAGTGAATCTGGATTGAGTGCTGCTCGTATATAAGAAACAAGGTCTTTGATTTCTTTTCGTTCAAAGAATTTTACACCTAATACTTGATATGGAATTTCTGCATGGAGACATGCTTCTTCGAGAGCACGCGACTGGAAATGTGTTCTGAATAAAATTGCAATTTCTGTTGCTGGAATTTCTTGATCAAGAAGTGATTTTATCTCACTTGCAATCAATCGAGCTTCATGTGATTCATTTAATCCAATAAAAACAGAAATGGTTTCTCCATCTGGTTTTTCTGTGCGGAGTGTTTTTTCAATACGTGTAGAATTTTTTACAATAATTGCATCAGCTGCCGAGAGGATTGTTTTTGTAGATCGATAATTTTGCTCGAGAAGAATAGTAACCGTACCTGAAAAATCTCGTTCAAAATTTAACATATTTTTTATATTTGCACCACGCCAACTATAAATATTTTGATCAGTATCGCCTACTGCACAAATATTGTGTTCGTCTCCTGCTAGAAGTTTTGCAATTTGATATTGAATTTCGTTAGTGTCTTGGTACTCATCAATATGAATATATTTAAATTTATTTTGTAATTTTGTTCGTACATCACTATTATTTTCAATCAATTCTTTTGTTTTTACCAACAAGTCATCAAAATCCAATGCATGTTCTGCTGTTTTTTTCTGTTCATACAATCGCCATACCTTGACCGCATAGTCAGTCGTCGAGTTATAAATTTCTGTTTCAAAATCAAATATTTTCTTTCCAGCGTTTTTTGCATTACTAATAATTGTTTTCAATGTTCGCGGATCATATTGTTTTGTATCAATAGAAAGTTCCTCCATTGATTCTTTGATTAATCGATTGGTGTCAGTAGTGTCAAGAATTACGAATTCTTTGCGTAATTTTGCTTCTTGATAAAACATTCTGAGAACATATACACCTAATCCGTGAAAAGTTTTCATGGTTGGCATGGTACGATATTCTCCCAACATTTTATGTAATCGTTCTCGCATTTCTGCTGCTGCTTTGTTGGTAAAAGTAATTGCCAAAATATTTTCCGCAGAGATTCCAGTTTGAATCAAGTGAAAAATACGATAGGTCAATGTTTTTGTCTTTCCTGTTCCTGCTCCTGCTACAATGAGTAGTGGTCCATGCGTATGGAGAACTGCTCGTTGTTGTTCCGGATTTAAATCATGCAAATAATCAAAATTCATATAATCGAGTATACCACAGGAATGTGAGAATAAATGAAAACCAACAAAAAAGGCAGACTTTTAAAAAGTCTGCCTCCCCGAATTTAAACTAAAGAAACACTTGTCTAATATAATACACGAATTAAATAAATAATCAAGCTACTCTTGAGTAGAAAAATCTTGATGCAACTTTCTTACCTCATCTTGAATCCAAATATCAATATCAGGAAATAATTCTGAAAAAGCTTGGAGAAAACCTTGAGTATTAGATAGTAAGGCAAATTTTTCCTTGATAGATTCTTGTTCTGATTCTGGAATTGTCTGCACTGCTCGGAGAGCGACAGATTGAAGAACAAGGGAACCCAACTGTTGAATTGTATCTGCACGCTCTTGATCAGATACCATGTCTAACTCAAAGGCAAGCGTTATCAATTTATGAAAAACTTCTTGTGTCATATTTTCTGTATCCCAAAAGCTTGGAAAAGTTTTTGTTCAAATAATTGATAAATATCATTTCGCGAAACAGTCTCTGATTCGACCAATGGTACTGCTTCTAATTTTTCTACAGGTGTCTGCATTTCTTGATTCTGGTCATCAATCTGTAATTTTTCAGGAATAGATGTAGGAATTTCTACTGATTCATTCACTAGTTTTACCGAATCAAGTTCGGGTTCTATTTCAGATTGAGAATTAGAATCCAACGATGACAACCCTAATGATTCTAGGATTGAACGACTTTGATTATCTAGAGATTCATTTTCTGATTGTTGCTGATTAATCAAGCTCGACAAGAAGTCAGTAGCTGATTGTGGAGATTCTTGTTGGTTTTCATTTTCTTTGGATTGTTGTTTGTTTATTTCCAGCAACTCTTGCTCTCGATCAAAGTCTTGCTTCAATCGTTCTACTTTTTGTTGCAACCCATAATCTCGTGGAATACGATCAATGCTAATCATTCCATGAACATAATTCCTAATTAATGCCCAGACATCCTGACTTGGACTATCGGCAAATTCTGATTCTGCAATAATTAAGGTATGTAATTTTGAAAAATTAGTTGTCTCTTTTATTTTTTCTTCGAGTGTAATTGCAGGTTTTGGACCTTTGATGATTTCTTTTTCAAATTGCCATGATTGAGGTTTTTGATTATCTGCTGATTGATCCGGTGAGTTATATGTTTCTGTTTTTACTTCTTGATCGAGAATTATCTCGTCAGGAATCTGTTGGATTGTTTCTGGTAATTCTTCTTGGATTTTTACTGAAACTTGCTCATTCCCTGATTGTAATTGTTCTGTATCGAGAACAGTATCACTGTTCAGTTGTTCATGTGCTGAATCGGCATGAATAGTAAAAATAGAATTATCAAATTTTGTATCAGTTCCTTGAAATTTTAATTCTTCTTTTTCTTGAACTGGCTGCTGATTTGAAAACCCGATTGTTCCCAACGTTCCTGCAGTTGGCTCTTTTGCACCGATAACCGCTGGAGATGTTTCAGTGGGAACTTGTTCAGGTGTCAATTCTGGTTTTGTAATTTCTGGAATAATTACTGATTCTAACATATTCTTGTCATGAGATAGTTCCTGTATTGATTGAGGAATAGTATCAGTATTATTATTCAGTAATTCACTGACATTATTTTCATCTTCTTGACCTTCATTATTGATACTATTTTGAGGATTATTATGGAGCGAAAAAGAAGAATATTTTTTACCTTCTGGAGTTGTTTGTACAAGATTAAAAAACAAAGCTCCTGGTGTGTGAATAATTCGATCTTCTGGAGAAAAAGAAATCCCTTCCGCAGTGAGAATATTACGGACACGCTCTGGTAGTTCTGAAATATTATTCGTTGAACCAAATGCAAGCTCGTCACCTAGTGGAACTTGTTTATCTTTACCAAAAGTAACTGCAAGAGTTTTATCAAGAATCTCGTTAAGTGGACGCTTTGCACTTGTTGCTTGGTTTTTCTTTTGCTCTTCAATTCTGCGTTCGACAGATTTTGCAACACTTGCCATTCCGAGACTTGATTGATTTACAACTGGAGTTGCTGGTGCTGTTGTAGTTACTGTAGTTGTCGTTGTAACTCCGGCAGTAGTTTTTTGTGTAGTGCTCGTTTGATTTTGCAAAGGAGTAGTCATACTATTTATTATATCATAATTAAAAAGATGTCGCATAAAATATAATACTTTTTTATTTACAATAATATCATAATTCTAGCGTTCTCATGTCGCACAATAATTATGCTATACTGTTCCATACTATATGAATGCACAACAAGCACTCCAACAATTTTTAGAATATGTAGAGATCGAACGTGGACGATCACTCAATACAGTTCGTAATTACGATCATTACATTCGAAGTTTTTTTTCTTTTGGGAAAATTACAAATGTTTCACAAATCAACGAAACTCTCATTCGAGAGTTCCGACTTCACCTCAATCGTTCACAAGGTGTGAAACTCAAAGGTCAATCTCAAGGAACAATGAAAAAGGTTACACAGAATTATTACATGATTGCGATTCGTTCCTTTTTAAAATTTCTCAAGAAGAGAAATCTATCTACCCTATCACCAGATACTATAGAACTCGCAAAAGTTGGTGCACGAGATATTGATCATTTATCAAGTGGTGAACTGAAACGATTGTTACACGCTCCGCGAATCACTTACGAACAACTGAGTAACGACAAAAAAAAGAGTGGTGCATCAGACCAAGAGAGAGAACGATTATTGCGAGACATGGCAATTCTCGAATTATTTTTTTCCACTGGACTTCGTTTATCAGAATTATGTTCATTGAATCGAGATTTGGATTTACAAAAAGATGAATTCAGCATTCGAGGAAAAGGTGACAAGGTGCGTGTAGTATTCTTGTCAGAAAGTGCAAAACAATCTATTCGTGAATATTTGAAAATTCGCAAAGATTTTTCTGAACCATTGTTTGTAAACATGTCGTTTCACAAAACAAAAGACGAACGACTCACGCCAAGATCAATACAGAGAATTGTGAAACAATATGCAATCATTGCAGGTATCTCTAAAAAAGTTACCCCGCACATGTTACGACATAGTTTTGCGACTGACTTGTTATCTAACGGTGCTGATATTCGATCGGTACAAATAATGCTCGGACACGCAAACATTGCAACAACACAAGTGTACACTCATGTAACTGACAAACAATTACGAGACATTCACAAGAAGTTTCACGGAAAATAAATAAGTAATTTAAAAAAGAAAGTGAGTAACTTTCTTTTTTCGTGACAAAAATTATCAGTTGTTTATAATAGATAGTATATATGAACAACGATGAACAATATCTCTATTTTGATACAGCGTATCGTACAGGTTCTGATATCTGGACACACATTCCGTATTATCATACAGCACTTGAAATGATTCCACCTATCGAGAAAAATAGTATCGTGCTCGATATTGGTTCTGGACGAGGACTCTGGGCGTTCAAATTAATTGATTATGGTTTCCGTGTTATTGGAGTTGATTACATACAATCGATTGTTGAAAAAGTTAATCAAGATATCAAGCTTCTCTCTTATGCTGAACGCGCTCGATTCATTCATGGGCAAGCTACTGACCTACCGTTCGCTGATACTAGTTTTTCTCTTGTAACTGACATTGGACTTTTCCAACATCTTCCACAATCTTTCTGGCACACATATCTCTCTGAACTTTCACGAGTAACTCAATCAGGTGGATATGTTATGTCGATTAACCTCTCTGATCAAACCCCTCGATTCCTTGGACTTACTCCAAAAATGAATAACGAATCTCCTTATGAAAAATTTGGAGTGAGTTATTATTTTTTTAACAAAGAACAAGTTGTTGGCCTTTTTGCACAATACGGATTTTCTCTTGTTGAACATCGAGAACAATTTTTCGAAACAAGGAGCGATCCCGCAGACTCTCTCGGATTACATATTTTTGTATTCCAAAAAAAATAAGCACTTGCAATTATGCAGGTGCTTTTGTTTTTCAAAGAAAATTATTTTCTTTGAAAAAGTAAGTTAGGAAAATAAAGAGTGTTTCATAATTTTTTTGATAATGCTTATTTTTTGAAATAAGTTTTTTCTCATCAAAATTATTGATTACAATTTCTTGAAATTCTTCATAAAAATTTTCAATTTCATCTTCATTTTTTGCCTTACTTTTTTTAAAAGAAATTACTTTTTTGACTAATTGTTTTAACCCATTAATAAGTTTGAATGAGCTTGAATAATTCAGAAAACCTTTCAAGATTTCCAAATTTGATTGGTAATTGTTTTCTACTTTTTTGAGAAGACTTTTTACCTCACTGTTAAAAATTACTTGCTGTATATTCATATTGTTTAATTTTCTTTTACCTTACCAGAATAAAAAATAAAAACAACCTTTTCAAATTTGCTTTTTCATGAAAAACAACTACTCTATATATTATATGAAACTCGTCACATGGAATGTAAACGGAATTCGTTCCGTACATAAAAAAGGAGTATTCGAACCGATGATTGAAATGTTGCAACCTGATGTTATTTGTCTCCAAGAAACAAAAGCGCAAGAACATCAATCACCTCTCGATCTCCCTGATTATCATGAGTATTGGAATTCTGCAGAAAAAAAGGGTTACAGTGGTACGGCAATTTTCACCAAAGAAAAACCAATTTCGGTTATCAATAATTTCCCCGAACATATTTTAAAAAAGTATAACATTGAAAATGATGGATATGGTGATCCAAATTCTGAGGGCCGTGTAATTGCGGTTGAGCTCAAAAAAGTTTTTGTGGTTTGCGTATACACACCTAACGCAAAAGCGGACTTGTCTCGTCTCTCGCTCCGTGCAGAAAAATGGGATCCAGCATTTTTAGAATTTTGTAAAGAACTTGAACACAAAAAACCAGTACTGTTTTGTGGAGATTTAAATGTTGCACATACGTTTGACGATCTTGCAAATCCAAAAGCAAATATCGGCGAACATGGATTTACTGATGAAGAGCGATCAGGAATTGATAAAATTCTCGATGCAGGATTTATTGATACGTTTCGAATGTTTCAATCAGGAAACGGTCATTATACTTGGTGGAGTAATTTTGGAAACGCGCGATCAAAAAATGTAGGCTGGAGAATTGAGTATTGGTTTGTTTCTTAAAAATTAAAAACGAAAGTTATTGATGTAAAAATTCATCCAGAAATTACTGGTTCAGATCATTGCCCCGTACTTCTTGATATTAATTTATAATTGTGTTATTCTAAAAAAAAGAAAAAAATGAAAACAACAGGTAAAGAATCTTATCAACTTGAATTATTCGCATTAACACCACAAGAAAAAGCAGAGAGAATTTTCCAGAAATGCGGAACAAAAATTGAACTTCGTAATGAAATCTCAAACCCAGAAAACCCTCAAGAAGTTCGTTCTGAACTTCTTAAGATATTTCAAACAGACCAACGGGTGAAAAATTTACCCGAAGGTTTGTAACAAAATCCCTTGAACTATTCAGTTCAAGGGATTTTTATTTTACTTTTTCTATTTTACAAACATTTTGTATGTTCTGTAAAGATTACATTACTACAGAAGGGGTATATAATTAATTATGCACACTAAATATATATTCATTACAGGAGGAGTTGTTTCTGGTCTTGGTAAAGGGATTATGGGAGCAAGTCTTGGATTATTATTAAAATCAAGTGGTTTTTCTGTAGAGGCATTAAAAATGGATCCGTATTTAAATGTTGATCCAGGAACCATGTCGCCCTATGAACACGGAGAAGTCTATGTTCTAGCAGATGGAGCAGAAACCGACCTTGATTTGGGTCATTATGAACGATTTCTCAACACTAACCTCACTGGACGAAGTTCAATTAGTTCTGGAAAAATTTACCAATCAGTACTTGAACAAGAACGCAAAGGTGGATTTTTAGGGAAAACGGTTCAATTAATTCCTCATATTACAAATTATATTAAAAATATTTATCAAACATCAGAAAGTGATATAAAAGTTATCGAGATTGGCGGTTCAACAGGTGATATGGAAGCCGAAGTTTTCTTGGAAAGTATTCGACAATTTAAACGAGAATTTGGCGACAATGTACTCCATGTACATTTGGGATATGTTCCCTATCTTGGAGTTTCTGGTGAATACAAAACCAAGCCAATGCAAAACTCATTAAAAGAATTACTTCGTTTAGGATTACAACCAGATATTTTGGCAGTGCGATTTGAACCAAGAGATTCTATTGATTTACCTGATGGATTGATTGAAAAAATTGCACTCCATAGTAACCTCGATAAAAAACGGGTTATTCCCTGCCCCGATTTACCAAACATTTATAAAGTACCGATTAATTTATTAGAAAATACAGAAATTATCAGTATTTTATCAGACTTTACTGGGAAGCAACTTGATCCAAAACTTCCTGAATTTTTCAATCAATATCAGAATTTGCAAGATAAAAAGATTTCAATCGCACTTGTTACCAAATATACAGGGCTTTCCGATGCATATCTAAGTGTTATTGAATCGTTAAAGATTGCCGCAACAAGTGAGCATGTCCGTGTTCATATTGATATTTTAGATGCAGATGATACGACACTTCTGGATCAATTGCCTGCATATGATGGAATTATTGTTCCAGGTGGATTTGGTTCTCGAGGAATGGAAGGAAAAATAAAGGCAATCAAGTATGCTCGAGAAAATAAACGACCTTTCCTTGGAATTTGTTTGGGTATGCAACTTGCAACGATTGAATTTGCACGAAATGTTGTAGGAATTACAAATGCAGTAAGTCGAGAAATGGATCATACCAAGGATTCCGATGTATTTATTATTGATTATATTCCTGAACAGTTAAAAACTGAACAAAAAGGAGGAACGATGCGACTTGGAAATTATACTTGTTATCTGGAACCAGAAACAGTTATTGCTTCCCTATTTGGTTCACCTGAAACTATTGAACGACATCGACATCGATTAGAAGTACAAAATCAATATGTACCACAATTGGAAAGTCGTGGATTCAAAGTTTCTGGAAAGTTTAAAAAATCAGATTCTGATGACTATTTAGTAGAAATGATTGAACTACCAACTGAAATGCATCCTTATTTTGTCGCAACACAATCACACCCTGAATTCCTGTCTCGTCCCGATCAACCACATCCGTTGTTTAAAGGGTTGGTAAAGGCTTGTTTGTAATATACAAAACACCTGTTTCATATGAAACAGGTGTTTTGTATAAATCTTTTTATTTATCTTGTTACATGTGAAACAGTTATTTTGCTGGCTTCTTGGCAACCTTATGTTTCATGTGTAACTTCTCTACTTCTTGATTATCAGCTTGCTCCTTGGTTTCTTTCCCTTTTTCTCCTAGTTCCTGAAGTGTCTTGTCATCAAGTTCATCTAAATCTTTCACTCTATCGGTTAATATCTCAACAGTGTTTTTAGCAGGATCCTCCAGAACTTCCTCGAGTAACGCATGTAATATCCAGCCCATGCGCCTCCCAGGTTTCATGTGTAACGTGTTAATCAGGTAATTTCCATCAATTTTGAGTTGTCCTACAGATATTGGATCACGCAGACATTCCTCGATCATGGCAAAGTATTTTCGTAATCGATACGGAGCTTCTACTTTTGCCATCCCTACCCGATCACATTCACGGACTTTCATGAGATCCCAGATGTGGTCTTTACCGACATTCTGAATCATCCTACGCACTGCTGACAGACTTATCTGTTCTGTGTCGCTAAAAAACATATGCCAACGGACAAAGGTGGCAACAATATCAACGTCCTTTTTAGGGAATTTCATCCGTTCCATAATCTTTACGGTAATTCGTGCACCGACTACCTCATGTCCGTAAAAGGTATATGCTTTTTTGTGTCCAGGACGACGTGTTTTTGGTTTTCCAATATCATGAAACAAGGCTGCCAGTTTCACATGAAACGGATATTGTTTGTCTGCAGCATGCTGTAATGCGTATACCAAGTGATCAAAAACATCATATTTATGTGCCCCACCCTGTTCACAATCAATCGACGGGATAATTTCTGGAATAACATACTCGAGTATTCCTAATTGTTTCATGAGAAACATTCCAATACCAGGATTATCTGAATCAATCATTTTTACAAACTCATCACGGATACGTTCCACGGATATGTTTTTCAACAAATCCTTTGTTTCTGCTATTGCAGATAATGTTTCATATGAAACAGGAATATTTAATTGTGCAGAAAATCGGATTGCACGCATAATACGGAGCGCATCTTCTGAAAAACGTTCTACAGGGTTTCCAACCGCTTCAATAATCCCTTTTTCTAGTGATTGTTTCCCGTGAAACGGGTCAATTAGCTCCATTGTTTCAGGGTGTAATGCCATTGCATTCATGGTAAAGTCTCTCCGAGACAGATCATCGTGAATATTGGTACTAAAAGACACAGAATCAGGGTGTCTATTATCTGAATAATTCCCCTCTGTCCGATATGGAGTTATCTGAATTTCTCGTACCGAACTTTCAAATGATTCTTCCTCAAAGACAACAGAAACTGTCCCAAATTGATTTTCATACACTACTTTAAGGTTGCCTTTCTCAAATACAGGGATCATTTGTTCTGGTGCTGCATTGGTAGTAATATCCCAATCTTTCGGTTCACGTGAAACTTGATGGAGATCTTGTAAAACAAGGTCTCGTACACAACCTCCTACCAGATACGCCTCAAAACCTGCTTTATGGAGCAGGTTGGTTACATATGAAACATTATGAGGAATAGATTTTTGCATAGATAAGGTAAATGGAATAATAAAACAAAGGTTTCATATGAAACCTTTGTTTTGGAATAATGACTATTTTTCTGATGTTTCCCGTGAAACGGTTTCTGTTTCTGGATTTTTTGTGTCAGATGTTTCTTGTGAAACCAAATGATCTACAATAGTTTCATCTTTCGGATCATGAGAAGGTGTTTTTTCGTTAGGTTTTTCCGTTACCTTGTCTTGCTCATTTGGATTTACAGGAATAACAATCCAACAAATAAAGTAAAACAAGATTCCAGCAAAACAACTCAGTAGTGTAATCAATACATACAATAAACGAACAACTGTCACATCTCTATTAATATATTCAGCAAATCCAGAGAGGACACCTCCGATCATTGCATTGTTTTTTGAAAGGTAAAGTTTTTTCATACACTCTCTATTATAGAGCAAATTTGAAATTGAGTAAATTTCCTTTGTGCACCTACCAGGACTCGAACCTAGAATAACAGTTCCGAAGACTGCTGTGATATCCATTTCACCATAGGTGCATCAAGGTAAAAGTAGCATATATTTTATATTAAATCAAGTGATCTTCTTGCTTAAAATTAAAATATCTCATAAAAACCTAATTCTGATTTAAGTCCATATTTAATAGAATCTTTCAAGGAGTTTTATAAAAATAAACTATATCCTATAAATTATAGAAGAGCCAGAGATTATATGTATGATATTGGTAGAAATAAGGCAGTAAATACTCCTAATACGATAGATGTACCTTCTAAAGCTTTTGGACCTAACGATAATTTTAAAGATGATTCTCCATCTGAGTTAGATGATATTTTTAAATTTTAATCTATTTCATTCATTATCCTGTACAATTTCACCTTGAAACACCTATTGTGATGGTAGGTGTTTTTTTGTGCAAGCAGAGAGAATCGAACTCTCGACTTCTCCTTGGCAAGGAGATATTTTACCACTAAACCATGCCTGCATATTAATAAAAAGACACTATTTATCATAATAAAAATCACTCAATCTGGCAAGAGATTCTCATGAATTAAGTATTTTTAAAGACAAAAATACCCCCTTGTTTTCCACTAAAAATACCTTTGAAATAGACAAAACTGTGGATAACCTAGTGGTATATGTTTATAAAAGACACTATAACTGTCTTTTATTTATATAAGCATTGTGTCCAAAATGAATCTGTTTTATAATAAAAAATGTAAAAAACCTTTATTTTTTAAGGTTAGAAAGAAATCGTCAAAAAACTATTACAAAATAACAAGATTATATGTTTCACGTGAAACACTTTTTATTCAAAATGAAAAAATTTACTACAAAAAATCAAAAAATAGGGGAATTAGGCGAGCAAATAGCTTGTGATTTTATTGTGAAACAAGGAATAAACATTCTAGAAACTAACTATTCTTGCAAGTTTGGGGAGATCGATATTATCGCCATCCGAGGTGAAATTATTCATTTTATTGAGGTAAAAACAATCACTGTTCCACATAAAACATTAAAATTATCATTAAAACCTACCAAACAAGTCTCACGTGAAACCTTTCTCAAAGAGTACCGGAAGGTAACCAATCCGTTCCAGAACATAACCAAGAAAAAACTCCATCGAATCACCAAAACGATTCATTTTTATCTAAACAAGAAAAATAGAGAGCGGTTCAATCAATGGAAAATGGTTGGGATTGGTATCTACCTTGATGAGATTAATAAAAGTGTTCAAAAAATAGAATATATTGAAAATATTAACTTATAACAACATAATAACTTGATATACTTGCATTAATATTCTATATATGCTACAATTCACATCATGTTAACGAAACAAACAAAAGCAACTCTTATCAAAAATTTTGGAGGATCTGATAAAAATACTGGATCTCCTGAAGTACAAATTGCATTATTGAGTGAGCAAATCAATCAATTAACTGCACATTTGCAACTCCATAAAAAAGACACTCATTCTCGACGTGGACTTATTATGATGGTTGCACAACGACGAAAACTTCTCGGATACCTCAAGAAGAAAAATTTTGATGGATACACTACCATTACCAAAAAAATTGGACTCAAATAAAAACACTACGCTGTAGTGTTTTTATTTTTGAAAAAGGTTATACTAGGAATAATTATTTTATGAAACAAGTTATTATTCTCCATGATGCTTTTTCCAATCCGACACAAGCTTGGTACCAATCGATCGAGTCGATTATTCCTCGTGACTATACGCTAGTTACACCAGAACTTCCTATTGGTGCAGAACAAGGAATGTCTTTTTGGCTGAAAGCTATCGAACCCTACCTTGATAATCTAAACAAAGACACTATTATTATTACTCATGGATTAAGTTCGCTCCTCGCGTTGAGAATTTTTGAACGAATAGAGAAACCTGTTCGTATGTATATTAGCGTTGCTGGATGTTTCCAAAAACCAAATCACAAAGTTTTTTCACCCATTGCTGGAACTTTTTTAGGAACTCCATTTCACTGGACCACTATTCAACGAACACTTAAAAAGGTTATACACATTTGGAATGCAAAAGATCCTTATATCGAACCATTTCTCTCTGAAAATCTAGCACAGCAACTACCTGGAAAAAACGTTCCACTTCTTGGAGAGAATCACTTTAACGAAGAAAACGAACCTTTGCTATCAAATGAAATAAACTCACTTTTTCGAGAACTTGAAATAGAAGACTATAATAAACAATTGGCTCAAGAACAACATGCAGAACAAGCAAGAAGGGAAGAACTTGCAAAATCTCTCGTACCTGGAATTATTACTTTCGATACCGCGAAAGCACAAAGCATTGCAGGATACCAGGGAAGTGTCATTTCAGAACTTTTATCAGAAGCTCGTATTCAAGATGAAATAAAAAAAACAAAAAGTGCTGGTTCAACGAAAAATATTTTTTATCTCATTGGGACATTTATTTTTGTTATTATCGGTATTGGGTTACTTGGTTATGCGTTATATAACTACATACCTCAACAAGTAGTACCTACTGTACGGAAAAATATTGTTCACGAGAATAGTATTCTCCGACCAGATACAAATGATCTATTCGAGATTTCAGGACAACAAAGTTTTGAATTATTAAAAAACTTTAATGCACTCAAATCTAAAGAAATCCCAACAAAAACAATTCATTCTATTGTTCCTGTTCAAGGAAATCAACTTGTTACTTTTGATAATTTTCTCAATTCACTTTCAATAATGAGTCCAGTTGGGTTTTCTACGAAAATCGAAGATTATACTTATGGATACTATCAACCAGAAGACTCTCTTGAAAAAATTCCTTTTTTACTTGTAAAATTTAATGGGTATGGAATTATGCAAACATTGATGAATAATTGGGAGCCAGCTATTATATTTGAAACAAGGACATTATTTCAAAAAGAAATAATTAATCAAACACTCCTAAAACCAGAACCTGTTCCATTCCGGGAAACAATCACAAAAAATATATTCTTGAGAACTGCAACACTCTCAACAGGTGAAACACTCTATTATGGATTTTTGAGTGATACATTATTATTTATCTCTCCTTCAGATCAAATCGCAGAACCATTACTCCGCAGAATTATTGGCAGATAACACATGACAAGGTATCGAATTATGATACAATAAAAATCTATGAAACATCTTGATACAAAAACATTAGAACAATTACAACAAATGCTCGAGACTGAAAAAGCAACTCTTTCCGAAAAACTTGGAAATATTGGAATACAAAATCCTATTACTGGAGACTGGCAAGCAGTTCCTATGGAAACTGATGGTGATGCAGATGCAGATTATTCTGATCAAGCAGACTATATCGAAGACTTTGAATCACGAGCTGCTCGACTTGGTGAAATTGAAAAACAATACAATGAAGTCGTTGAAGCTCTCGCACGAATAACATCAGGAACATATGGAATTTGTGAAAAATCAGGTGAACCAATTGAAATTGATCGACTCATGGCAAACCCAACAGCTCGAACTGCAAAAGCGTATATGAATTAAAAAATAAAACCGCATAATGCGGTTTTATTTTGTGTTATACTTAAACCATATGCTCTCTACATTTTCTCGCGTGTACAGTGCGCAACCTTTTCAATTACAAGGACACATTGTAACAATCGAAATCGACATTACTAACGGCATGCACAGTTTTACAGTTATTGGACTTCCTGATAAGGCAGTCGAGGAATCTCGTGATCGAGTTTCCAGTGCTATTAAAAATTCTGGTTTTGTTTCTCCAAAGCAAGAAAATTTTAAAACCGTTGTTTCACTCGCACCTGCGGAATTAAAAAAGGAAGGTTCGTATTTTGACCTTGGTATTGCACTTGGATATTTACTTTCATCACATTCTATTGAATTTGATCCAGAGAAAAAGATTTTCCTCGGCGAGTTATCATTGAATGGACAAGTGGGGAAGGTGAGCGGGATTTTACCATTAGTGCAGCATGCGAAAAAATCTGGTTTTACAGAAATTTTTGTCCCCTATGAAAATCGATACGAGGCAGCACTCGTACAAGGAATTACTATTTATCCTATACAAACATTAGATCAAGTGATTAATCATTTGACTGGGAAAGAAACTATTGAACCACAACCTATTACTCATATTGAAAGTTCTGAAAGAATTACAAGTACCGATTTTTTTGATATTAAAGGACAAGAAGTCGCGAAAAGAGGATTAGAAATTGCTGCAGCAGGGGGGCACAATATCGTAATGTCTGGACCGCCTGGAACAGGAAAAACAATGCTCGCTCGTGCATTCACTGGAATTCTCCCACAATTATCACTCGAGGAGTCACTGGAAATTACCGGTATTCACAGTATTGCGGGACAACTCCGTGAGACATTGATTACTCATGCACCGTTCCGATCTCCTCACCATACTGCAAGTTATGTTTCATTAATTGGTGGCGGGACAATTCCAAAACCGGGTGAAGTCACTCTCGCACATCGAGGCGTATTATTCCTTGATGAATTTCCAGAATTTGAAACACGAGTACTGGAATCATTACGACAACCACTCGAAGACCGCATTGTTACCATTTCTCGAGCAAAGGGAAGTGCAGAATTTCCATCACAATTTATGTTAGTTGCAGCAATGAATCCATGTCCATGTGGGAATAAGGGCGCATTGCACAAACAATGTATTTGCACTCAATCAGATATTGCACGCTATGCACGCAAAATTTCCGGACCAATTATTGATCGTATTGATTTATGGATTCCTGTGGAACATATTGATTATGAAAAATTAGGAAATGATCATTACGCCGAACACTCAAAAGATATCAAAGAGCGAATTATTGGAGCGAGAAAAATTCAAGAGAACCGTTTTGGGACAAGTTTGAAATTAAACGCACACATGAATAACAAAGATATTGAACAACTTACCATTACACCTGAGGCGCGGACAATTTTAAACAGAAGTGCAGAAAAATTAAAACTTTCACCTCGAGCCTATCACCGCGTTATTAAACTTGCACAAACTATTGCAGATCTTGATAAAAATAACACCATTACTGATGAGTATATTTTAGAAGCATTGCAATATCGAGGAAACAAATAAAAACAACCTTACAAGGTTGTTTTTATTTGAAAAAATTATTAGAATTTTTCTTTTTTCCATTTGATTCAATAATTTCAAAGTGGAGATGTGCTCCTGTTGATCTTCCTGTAGAACCAACAGCTGCAATTTTTTCTCCTTGTTTTACTTTTTGCCCCGCACTTACGAACAGATTACTCGCATGAGCATAGAGTGTTTGTGTTCCGTTATTATGTTGAATAATCAAACAAATTCCATATCCAGATCCACACGACGTTTTAACAACGGTACCACTTGCAGCTGCCACGATCGGTGTTCCTGTCGGTGCTGCAAAATCTATACCGTAGTGATAACTTCCTTGTCTTGGTCCAAACAATGAACTGATTTTTCCACTCGCAGGTCGCATGTAATATCCATTATTCGACGAGCTCGAACTCGGTTGAGTGATTTTTGTACCTATTGAAGTTGCTTTTTCTTTGATTGTTTGAGTTTCTTTTTTAATACCGTTTGGAATAATTATCTTGTTTCCAGGAATTAATTTCGTTTCATCAATATTGTTATAAATAGTAATATCTTCTATTTCAACATCATATGTTCGAGCAATTTTTGCAAAAGTATCACCTTTTTGAATAGTGTGTCGTACACCTGTTACAGGGAGAATATCCAATGTCTGACCAATTTTAATATTACTATTACTGTTCATACCATTTTCCCAACGAATAGTATTCGTTGAAACGTTGAAATATTCCCCAATTCCAGAAAGTGTATCTCCTGCTTTTACGGTATATTTTGTGACTGTTTCTCGAGGGTTTGGATTTTCTGCCAAACTCGTATCAAATCCATCAAAAGAAAAAGAAGTTGCAATAACACTATCGTCTGTAATCACATTTTTTTGATTATTTACAGCCAAGAGTAGTGGCGAGAAGTTTTCTTGAGATTGCGATATAGGTAATTGATGAATTGATGTTTCTCGTTGTGTTGTTTGCGCAGATGCAGATAATCCAAACCAACCAGCAAAAACAAGACTTGGATAAACAGACCAAATCGTTAAAATCATTATTATAACACTATTTACAATCTTTACAGGGAAAGAATATTGAGTGTTTTGTGAAAAGTAATTTATAAGCCAAGTAGAAAAATAAACCATAAAAACGACCAAAAAAACTTATTGATATATGTTTTTATAATTTTTTACAAGTGAAACAGGAATACAACCATGACAAGCGTGCTTCATTTACTGGAAAGAGGAAAAACCTCTTGTTGCATTAATGGTAGCACAGAGGTTTTTCCTCGTAAACCATGTCTTTTTACTACAAATAATATATACGATATGTCAATTTTCAATAAAAAATAAAGGAAAATAAGGATTTTTTATGTCTTTTTCTATTTTTAGTGATATAATAATTGAATTATGGCACTTCCTGTAATCCCGAAAAAGTCTCTCGGTCAAAATTTCCTCAATTCAAATCGTGTTATCAATCGTATTGTAGATGCTTCAGAAATAACACCAGAAGATACCGTTCTCGAAATTGGTCCAGGACTTGGTGCAATTACTGAAAAATTAATTCCCCGTGCTCGAAAAGTCATCGCCATCGAAAAAGATACCGAACTTGTAACCCTCTTAAATGAAAAGTTTGAAAATGACCTGCATAATAAAAAATTAATACTTGTCCAAGATAATGTTTTGAATTTCAATACAGCAGACATGCTCAAGTATTCAACCAATGGATATATTATTACCGCAAATATTCCTTATAATATTACTGGATTAATTATTCGGAAATTCCTAGAAAATCAACACCAACCAAAGAAAATGATTCTCTTGATTCAAAAAGAAGTAGCTGAACGAATTTTAGCCCGAGACAAAAAAGAATCACTCCTCTCACTTTCGGTAAAAGTATATGGAGTACCTAAACTTATTACTCATGTTGCTCGAGGAAATTTCAATCCACCGCCGAAAGTAGATTCCGCAGTAATAAAAATTGATTCAATTAACAAAAAACATTTTCCTGATGAAAATTTTGAAAAACTTTTCTTTCAAATTATTCACGCAGGATTTGCCCACAAAAGAAAAGTACTTGTGAAAAATCTTGTTGATGCTGATATTGCAAGTCGAGAAAAATTATTATCAATTTTTACAGAACGCAATCTATCTCATACTATTCGTGCCGAAGATGTTACTTTGGATGACTGGATTTTTATTACCAATATCGTGTATACTAATACATAATAATTATGAATGATTACGAACAACCAACAACTATAATACCTTCCGCGTATCGTTCTTGGGAAAAATATTTACCAAGCCCAAAAATAAGACGAGTAATTTTTATTTTAATTATTGTACTCGGTATTTATCTTGCATGGGAACCTATGAAAGTTCTTGTTTACATGATTAAAAAATCAGACACGGTAAATTCATTGGTAGCAAGAACAACAAACACCGAAGTAGCTCAAATTACTACACCATTGAGTATCGATAAAGATTCTGATGGAGACGGTCTTGCTGATTGGCAAGAAACACTTATTGGAACTGATCCTTTTATTTATAATGAGCCAAGTGAAATTCCAGAAGGTATCCGCGATCTCGTAACTAAAAATACAGAAAGTATTGTAACTACTGATGACAAACTCGCCCTTAATATTTATCAACGACTCCTCTCTGATCCAGTTGGGGAAAATATTAATGAGGCAGTTCAAGCAGCAACCACCAAAGAAATCCTTGATCTTGCAGATTCAATTGATCAACAGTCTGGAACATATAGTTATAATGATCTCGATATTATTGATAATTCTGATGCAGCATTTAAATCTTATCAGAATACTATTACAGCACTTTATAATTCTCTTGGTCTCAAAGAAGATACCATCCAAGAAATATACAAAACATTTTTTACAGGTAAAAAAAATGTAAACCTAGTAACCTTTCAAATGAAACTCAATCAATCAACAACAAGGATGATACAAACTCCTGTTCCGATGACTTTTGCAAATTTACATTTGAATCTCGTGAATGGACTCTCGCGTGCAAATAAAATATTAGGAAGTAATCAAATTAACCCCAACGATAGTTCATTACTGTATGCATCATTTATTGCATTTCAAAAAAATTTGAATGTAGTAAATCAAACGGTCGAATCAATTAATCTCCTTAATCGATAATTATATGAATACTTTTTTTCTTAAAACAAAAAAAATAATTGCAATCACTATAATAACAAGTATCCTTGCCCCGCAAATTAGTCTTGCGCAAGGTGTTCCTGTTAGTGACGTTCAAAATACAACATTAAACTATATGGATGTAATAAAAGAATACGGACTTGATGGTCTTGCTTACATGCTAACCAATACACTGAGTGCAAAAATTTCGAACAAAATTCTCAACAAAGCAAATGGTGGAGCCAGTGGTGATAGTTCGCAAACTAGTTTCATTCAAAATTTTAGTGATTATTTTGTTAATCTACGAGCTGAACAGATTGATCGATTCGTGAATGATATCGGAGCTTCAAAAAACCCATACGCATCCCAAATCACCAAAAACATTATTCAATCAACACAACGCAATGTTTCCAAACCAGGACGCAGTGCATTAGATAGTTTCAATCTCGATACTGTCATTGGACCAAATCACGCAGAATTTTCAACTGATGCCAGTGTGGGCGGTTGGGATGGAATGCTTGCATTACTCAATCCTGCAAATTCAAGTCTCGGATCAGTAATGATTGCACAGCAGGAACTCGACGAACGACTCACACAAAAAACTGCCGAGGAACAACTCAGACTCACCAGTACTGGAACAACACCACAAGGAACTTGTGATCTGGATTTTAAAGAATACAAACAACAAATTCAAGATATTAGAACCAAACGAGGACTCAATCAGACAGACAGAGCACAACCTACACGTGGCATCGCCAGAGAAGAAGACCCTCAAGTTACTCAGCTCGAACAACTTGAAGCAAGTATCAAACAAGGGAAAAAGGACGTTGGTATGGGAATTGTCGGAACAACAATCGATATGGGAGAAAATTATGGACGATGCCTCCAAGAAATGATCACCAATCCAGCAGCATTTGTAACCAGTGGAATTGAAACTGCACTTAATTCAGCAGCAGATGCGCTCACTGCTGGCGACGAATTAGCGGAAATGGTTGCAACTATCCTACTTCAATTGATAAACACCACAATTAGTTCTGGAATCACTGCACTTAAGGCAAATTTCCAAGCTAATCGTGCCGCTGTTGGTGGGCCAGAAGAGTTAGTCGGAGCAAATGGTCAAGCAATTCCATGGACACAAGTTCCGAATACTATTGTAGATCTATCCGAAGAATTCCAACCGACACTTGAAGCAACTCAAACAGAGGTTGATAACATACGTAATTTCCTTGATCAAATTTCAAATACAGATGAAAAAAATAGATCCCTCTCTGTAGTTATTGCAGAACTTGATCAATGTATTCCTGGTCCTGACTATGGATACGCTGAACGATTCTCTGCATATGTTAGCAAGCAAACCAAACGACTTGAAAAACGAAAAGACAAAGGTAAAGAATGGAAAACCATCCGAAAAAACAATGCGCTCGACAATATTGATGCAAGTATTGAATCTGCACGATTATATATGAATATGGCAATGCTCTCAAGTAATCAAAATATTCCCGCTGCTGGTGCCATGCTTGCAAATATTGAAACTATTACCAATATTCGAGAACAATACCAAGATGCAAAATCAGAATTAAGCAAAAAACAAATTACCCTCAATCAACTCTATTCAATCGAAGGGAAGATTAGTGCCAGTATGTTAAGTTTGGATACCATTTTTCCTGACATGCCGAGAAATATCCCATTTACCAATATGTCGTGGGATCGACTTGATACAACAAGGAAGACCACTACAACCAACTGGATCAAGAAAACCGCCCTCCAGATACCTACTAATACTCAAGGAATTGTCTCGTCTGATATACCGCTCACTGCAGGCGACTGGACTGCGCTCAGTACTGCAAAGCGTGCATCACTTATTCAATGGGCACAAGAATTTACTGGAGTTACCAAAGAACCGACAACAACTGATCAAGATTTTGTCCTTGCAACTGCCCATCTCATGGCTGGATTACCAACAGGAACAACAACAGAGACAATCAAGCGAGATTTTGTTATTGCTAATGCGTGGAAAATTTGGGCAAATCCAGAAAATTACATGACTGAATCAGCTAGTACCTCATGGAATCGACCATCTACTACCTACCAAGAAACAATGCCTGAAGGAGTAAATATTGGAACAACTGTCCCAAATCAAGCACTCGAAACAATACCTGCAAAAAGATTCCTCAATTTCAAAAATGAAATTCGATCAGAATATTATGCACTGCGGAACGATGTTTCTATTCCATATACTGCAGAACGAGCCGAGAACGCTCTTCGTCAAATAACTATCATTAAAGATCAATCTCAAAAATTCCTAGATGATTGTAATACATTACGAGAACTTGCAAAAAATAATCGACCAGCACAATTGAATGATCCTCAGGCTCACGAAAATTTCCGAAAAGTATTAGAGCAAAATATTACTCGATTCAAAACACTTGAAATGAAAAATGCTATTGAAGCTCCACTATTAGGTGGAATACTCAGTAGAAATCCAATTGCTAATGTCGATGATTTTCGATTATCTGGAATATCAGATTGTAAAAGTCCTAATGTACAAGAAATAAATCTTTCTATTACTTGTTATGATAGCAGTGAGTTAATTCCTCCAAATTATGGGGAAGACGATGAGGATAGTCCACTTACACAACAACAAGAAGAATATCTAAAAAAATACCAATCTCAACCTGCTCGTAATATTTGGGAACTTCTTGATAAAAAAGATCCTCAAACAGGAACAGATACTGCATTTTGTGGGCTCAATACTTTCTTGAAAGAATATGCTAATAATTTTGTAATGGAGCGCTTATTCAATACTACCTTTCTCCCTAACTCAACACTTGATGGAGGAAAGGAAATTACCTGTAGTACTGATTGGACACGAATTAGTTCTGTAGATGTACGAGCAATTATTTATAGTACCGACACAGCGAGTAACTATTCGTTCATCTCACGATAATATTTATTAAAAAACACTCATTGAGTGTTTTTTAAATTGAAAATAAATAAGTAATTACTTGCACAATCATTACAAACAGTGATATAATCTTTTGTAAGTATGCGAAAATTTCTCGCGTTCATGATGATGTTCATTATCCTTACTGGAGTTTTTTCACCAGTGACTTTTTTGTTGAACAAAGATCGAGATGGAACACAAGTCAAATCTATCATTAAAAAAACTGAAGCAGCTGAAGCTGACAAAATTGAATATAGTAATCTTTCTGTAAAAATACAAAACCAACGAGGGAAAGATGTCATCCTATTTGAATTTACAGTAAACTTCATAAAAAATGATGGCAGCACTGAAAATGTAAGTAACTATTCAAATGATATGAAAGTTTACTTATTAGAAGCAAAGGTAGCGAATCCTAACTTAACTGAATATAAGGGAAGCGAATGGGAACCAATTGATGATGCGCCGGATTTTACAGAGGGAAAATATAATACTATAAAATACAATACACCTCAAACTATAAAAGAGTTTTTTCCGAATAAAAACATCAAAAAGTTCGACCCAGAAAAGCTTTATGCCATCATGGTAGCAGAAAGTGAAACAGATGGTCGTAGAGAATGGTATGCCATATCAACTTTTAGATATAATTCAACAGAAAATACTGTAGTACAGCAAGAACAAGCAAATACAAACGAAGAAATAACCGAAGGTGGACTTGAATGTAAATGGACAAACCTTCTCTGTAATCTTGTTCAATTTACTGTGTATTTATTAGGACTTGTTCCAAATTTTGTTGCAACTATTGTAGGAGTCCTGTCTGATTTTTTCTTGAAACTTGCTATTAATCCTGCTACTTATGGAAAAAGTTATGAAACAGGTATTGGTGAAATGATTTATTCTGGATGGGTGATTATACGAGACTTTGCAAATATTGGATTCATCTTTGCACTCTTTGTTTCGGCATTCATGTTAATTCTCAACAAGACAAATGTTGGTGGAAAAAATTTCGATCCAAAAAAAGTAGTGACTCGTGTAATTATTATGGCACTCTTGGTAAACTTTAGTTTATTTTTCTGTCGAATGATTATACAAACCGCAGATGTATTTTCGCATCTTCTCTACAATAAAATAACTATTACAATGCCCGACAAAGGAGCAATGGCTTCTTTCTTGAAGAGTAATGATATTAAATCTGTATCATTTGGAATTGTTGAGAATACTAACCCGCAACAAATTATTACTAATGCAGATATTACAAAAGATACAAAAGGTGCGTATGTTACTTATCTTGCTTTAGGTGTTGCAACATTTTTTGTATATTTTGTACTTATTTATCTCTTTGTTTCAATGATGTTTATTTGGTTAGGAAGAATAGTTGGACTTTGGCTCTCAATGATTCTTTCGCCACTAGCATTTGTTTCTTGGGCAATACCTTTTATAGAGAATGATGATTATATAGGCTTTCAAAATTGGCTTAAAAATTTTGCAAATCTAGCATTTCTTGCTCCTATTTATTTATTCTTTGTTTATCTTGCAATTACAGTCATGGGAATTGGAAGTCTCGGAACTATTTCTGGAACATCTTCTGGTGGAGGTGAAGCTAATGCTGTATATACAATTATTTCAACTATGCTTCCTTTACTAGCTTCTACTTTTATCCTTGTTCAAGGAAAAACAATTGCTTATAAAATGTCTGGAAAGATTGGAGAACTAGCTGGAAAGGCTTCTGGAATGGCAACAAGTGTAGCTCTCGGAGCCGCAACAGGCGGAACCGCACTCCTTGCACGACAAACACTCGGAAGAGCTGGTAATGCAATTGGAAACAGTAAAGGACTTATGAATGCAGAAAATAATAAATACTTTGGTGCAGGTGCTCGAATGCTCCGCAATGCAGGAAAAGGAATGGGTGCTGCAACATTCGATGTGCGTAATAGCCCATCAGCAATGAAAGGATTTAGCAAATTCACTGGGGCAATGGGTGAAAAAATTGACCTTGGTGATAAATTCCAACAAAAAGAAGGAGGATTCAAAAAAGAAGGAGGTATTCGTGAAAATCTTGATAAAGCTACCACTGCAGCTGTTCAATGGAACGAAGATCGCAAAAAAGCGAACGCAGACGCACTTGCAGCTGATATGGCAGAAGTACACGCAAAAGAACGCAAAGGCCAAGAAGAAATGCTTGAGGCAGCAGAACAAGCAAAAGCAAGTGAAGAAACCAACATCAAAACAGAAGCAAATAATCAACTGGTTGTTGATACTATCAATGTTACTGCTAAACTCGAAGCGAACGAACTTGCTATTGACCAAATAAATACTGATATTAATAAGGTAAATACTGATATTGCACAAAACAATACCGACCTTATGAATCTCGGATTCAACCAAAGTGCTTATGATGATGCAATGAGAAACAAGACGCAAGCAGATACAGATGTTGGAAATATCCAAAAAGAACTCGCAGACAATCGAGAAAAACAAAAAACTGCAGGTTATGGACACAGTGCAGAATTAAAGAAACAAGAAAAAGAAATTGAAACAAAACTCAAAAATGCAGAAAATGTTCAAAAAGTTGCAACCGAAACTGCAAAAACACAAGATGACAAGTTGGCAGAAAAAACAAGATTAGAAACAAAAGCTCTCGACCTTTCGAAAACTCGAGAAGATCTTGAAAAAGCAAAAACTAATCTCGAAAAAGAAGAAGATAAACTTCATTCATATCTAGCATATGAAGACTACACATTAATAGAAGCCGAAGAGCAAATTAACGCCGATAAAATAGCAGCGGAAAATACTGACAGTGGAAGAGATTACAAGAGAGCACAAGGAGAAACAAAAGAGCAAGAAAAGAAAGTTTCAGAACTTCAAAAACAAAAAACATCCGTAGAAAAAGAATATGGTAAAAATAGTATCGAAGCAGATAAAATTCAAGAAAAAATAAACAAAGAAAAGAAAACTCTCGATGATATCAAGAAAGTTGAGAAGGATTTGAAAGAAGTATTTGAAGAAGTGACTGGTATGGGCCACCTCAACTCAATGTTAAATGCTATCAAAGAAGAGAAGAAGAAATATATAACAAATCAACAACATCGAGTCGACGACACCGAAAGATTTATTGGAAAAACCAAAGCTGATTTAGCACAAACAGTTGCCAATCAAAACAAAGAATTATACAGAACGATGAATACAGCTGCAGAAAATGCCCAAAGAGGTAGCATTATTCCAGACTTCACTGGAGCACGTGCAGCAACTGTATCAACACATATTCAAAATCAAAATATGGGTACAGGAAGTTATGGAAACAACAGTACAAGTGGTAATACAAATAATAAAGGTAAAAAATAAAAAACAGGTAGAACCTGTTTTTTATTTTTAATTTTTGCAATATGTTGGTATACTGAATTATATGAACGAGAAACTCAGAAAAGACCTCGATGAACAATTAGCCTATCTTGCACCTATCAATCAGCAAGCAATTCAATCTTTTGATTGGGCAACAGAACTCGTTGCTATTGGAAAACAGTATGGGCTTCATATTGATGAAATTGAAGAACTACAACACGAAACAATGATGGTACTCGTAGGTCTTGTTCATGGGCAAGATTTTATCAATCATATTATTACAAAGCTTGCCCTTGCTCCAACCGAGGCTACAAAAATTGTAGAGCAGGTGAATGAACGAATTTTTGGACCTATTCATGAATTTATTGTACGTGGTGGCCCAGAGAAAAAGGAATTGTCAGAAACTGCAATTATGGAAAATGCGGGATTTCAAATGATCCAAAAACAAGAACCTATTATTCCAGAACCTGTTTCTACACCAATACAACCTATTGAAGCAACGCCCATTTCTCCTATTTTAGAAACACCTCCATATGAATCAATTCCTGTAACACAAACTCCGATAAGTCCTCTGACATTTAATCCACAAAATACAGGACCAACACCTCTCGACGAAATTCCTGTAACACAAACTCCAATAAAAGAACCTCTCGTAATGAGTAGTCGAGAAAAACTTGAAAAATTTTATCAACAAAGAAAACAAATTATCGACGCATCAATTCAATCTATGGATCAAAAAAAGCCTCCTGTGTAGGCTTTTGTTTTGTAAAAATTTGGTCGGAAATTATTTAATATGATACACTGTAGTTATCTATGCGATTCGAAGTACCACAATTTATTGATATCGAAGATAAAATTTTTGGACCACTCACATTCAAGCAATTTATTTATATTGCAGGTGGTGGCGGACTTGGATTTGCAGTATATAAATTACTTCCTATCTATCTTGCAATTCCAATTATTGTTGTTATTGCTGGAATTTCTTGGGCATTAGCTTTCTATAAACTCAACAATCAACCTTTTATCAAAATCGCACAAGCATTTATTGTTTACATAACCAAGGATCGACTCTATGTTTGGCGGAAAGTACCAAAGAAAACTACCCCGCCGAAAAAAGCTTCAACACAAGAAACTCCAAAAGTTGCACCGAAACAAGTCACTACACAAAACATTCAAGATCTTGCTCGAAATCTCGATATTCTCGATAAAACTCGTTATCATTAATTCATTAAATTTTATGGCTCGAACACCTTCTCAAAATTTTGTACCTATCAAAGAAATTCGTGATGGAATTGCTCTTTTGGAATCTGGAGAAATGCGCGCAGTAATTATGGCAACACCTATCAATTTAGGTCTCAAGTCTGCAGATGAACAACGTGCAACAGTTATGCAATTTCAATCTTTTTTAAACTCTCTTGAATTTGCAATCCAAATTCAAACTTCCTCTCGGAGACTCGATATTCGCCCTTATTTACTTTCTCTTGAAAAACGCCTTGAAGAAATTCCTGAAGAACTTCTCCGTATCCAAACAAAAGAATACATAGAATTCATCCGATGGTTCAATGAGCAATACAATATTATGACAAAATATTTTTATATTATTGTACCATTTGGTGGTGTAGGAATTACACCAACTGCTCAAACTAATTTTCTTTCCGGATTATTTGGTGGAAGTAAAAAACCAGAAACAGGAATCAGTGACGAGATGCGGAGGTTTGAAGAATCTCGTTCACAAATAGAACAACGTATTGCAGTAATTCAGAGTGGTCTCACTGCAATGGGTGTTCAATCAAAACAACTCGAAACAGCAGAACTTATCGAGCTCTATCAAACAACATTTAACCCAGGAGAACTCCACAGTGCAGTTGGTGCGCTCAATAATTAATCTATCTTTTATATGTCTTTATTTTCAGGCCTCCTTGGAGGAAAAAAGAATAATCCTAACACTGTTCCTATTCCAGTACTTCCTGCAGATATTTATAGCTCTGCAGCAATGGAATTACGTGATATTCTTGCACCATCAGCAGTAGAAATTGGGTCTGGATTTATTAAACTTGGAGACAAAATAGCAAAAAACTATTTTGTTATGTCTTATCCTAAATTCCTCACGGAAGGCTGGTTGGCACCTATTATCAATCTTGATAAAATCTTTGATGTTTCCATTCATATTGTTCCAATTAATAGTGCAGAAATTATGAGAGATTTCCAAAAAAAGGTTGCCGAAGTACAAAGTCAAATCGCAATGCGTGAAAAGCAGGGAATGGTTCGTGATCCAGAACTTGATATTGCATACCAAAACCTTGAAGATCTTCGAGATAATCTCCAACAAGCAGCTGCAAAAATGTTTTCGGTTGGACTTTATCTCACTATTTATGCAAGTAATGAAACCGAGTTGTTTAAAGTAGAGAATGAAATTCGTTCAATGCTCGAATCACAAATGATTTATTTAAAACCTTCACTTTTTCAACAAGAACAAGGTTTTATTACAGGTGCACCTATTGGAATTGATGAGCTAGGAATCATGATGAAGCTTGATACTGCTCCATTATCATCATTTTTCCCATTTATTTCTTCTGAATTAACTGATAACAAGGGTATTCTCTATGGTGTAAACCGTCAAAATGCAGGACTAATTATTTTCGACCGATATTCAATGCCGAACTATAACTCTGTAATTTTTGCAACTTCTGGTGCTGGAAAATCATACGCTACAAAGCTAGAAATTTTGCGAACACTCATGTTCGATACTGAAGTAATTGTTATCGACCCAGAACGAGAATACGAATTCCTTGCCGAATCTGTTGGTGGACGATATTTCAATATCTCACTCTCTTCAACTCATCATATTAATCCTTTCGATATTCCAATTCCTGGACCAGACGAATCTCCATCTGATGTACTCCGTTCTAATATTATTCACTTGGTAGGATTATTCCGTATTATCCTCGGAGGACTTTCACCAGAAGAAGACTCTATTATGGATCGAGCTATTACAGAAACATACGCTTTAAAAGACATTACTACAACTTCTGATTTTACTCGTGCCGAACCTCCTTTGATGTCAGATTTTGAACAAGTCCTTGCATCAATTGAAGGAGCAGAATCACTTCTCGAACGATTGAGAAAATATACACGAGGAACATGGGCAGGTTTTATCAACAATCCAACCAATGTGGATATTAATAAAAAAATGGTAGTATTCTCGATTCGAGATATGGAAGACGAGCTCAAACCAGCCGCAATGTATATTATTACAAACTACATATGGAACGCTGTTCGTAAAAATATCCGAAAACGACTCCTTGTAGTAGATGAAGCCTGGGTAATGATGCAGAACGAAGATGCAGCATCATTCCTTTTCATGCTTGCAAAACGAGGAAGAAAATATTTCCTAGGACTTGCAACTATTACTCAAGACGTAGGAGACTTTGTTCGTTCGCGATATGGAATACCTATTATTACAAACTCTTCAATTCAACTTCTCTTGAAACAATCACCTACAGCAATAGATACTCTCCAGCAAGTTTTTCACCTCACTGATGAAGAAAAATATACACTTCTCGAATCTGGAGTAGGTGAAGGAATATTCTTTGCTGGACTAAAACACGTTGCTATCAAGGTAATTTCGAGTTATACCGAAGACCAAATCGTAAGTTCAGATCCAAATCAAATTCTAAAAATGAAAAAAGAGCGAACTGAATCACTTGATATTGAATAAAGCTTTCCTTTACGGAAAGTTTTATTTTTTGGATACTTTTTCATTTTTTGATATACTATAGAATATGAACAAGTCTCTTGTATTACTATTTATTTTAATACCTTTTTTAGGAAATATATCTTTTGCTCAAAATACAGAACCAACAGCAAGCGATCTTTCTCAAATATCAGCATTGTCATATAACGCATCAGTGAACGAGTCTGATATTGATGTTATTATCAATCCAGAATATCCTCGCGCATTCCAAGATGTTTATATTAGACTTGATAGTAATAGTATTGACTTGAATCGATACATGATTCAATGGACGACGGATACTTTTGAACAAAAATCAGGTATTGGTATGCGAGATATTACAATCCAAGCAGGTAATAACGGGACTCGGAAACGTATTACTGTTATTATTTCCGGTTCTGGTGCTCGTATTGTTAAAAATATCACCATTACACCTCAGGATACAGCACTTCTCTGGGAAGCAGTCGATTCGTATGTTCCACCTTTTTATTATGGTAAAAAGTTTGCAAGCCAAGAATCAATCATTAAAATTACAGGAATTCCTAATTTTAAATTAAATAATTCAAATCAATTAGCCGATGCGGTTTATGTTTGGACTCGTAACGATAATACAGTTCTCAACGCAGGAGGATATGGAAAAAACACACTCACTATTCAACATAATAAATTAAGAAGTTCAGAAAAAATTACTGCAAATATATCAGATGTTGCAAATAATAATACTGGACAACAAACCATCACCATCCCAATTACTAACCCAGAAATTAATTGGTATTATCGAGATAGTTATAATTATAGACAACCTATTTCCATTAATGAAGGACTTCGTATTGGACAAGGAGATGTTACGATTATCGCTGAACCGTTTTTCTTTTCACTTGCAAGACTGAACGATCTTGATTTTACTTGGAAAATGAACAATGAAACACTCTATCTCGACCCTGATTCTCCAAAACAAGAACTCATTGTTCGAAACCCGAACAAATCTGGTCAGGTAACTTTTTCTGTAAATTTAGAGAATCCAAGAACTTTTCTACAAACAGCAGAAAAATCAACAACACTCTTTTTTCAAGGACCACAGTAATATGTGGTTTTTGTTTTAATAAAATAATGATATAATTATTCTATTATGAAAAAATTAGGTATTATTATCTTTTCTTTGTTTTTATATTTTTTTTCAATAATACCAATTTATGCAGCTAATGAGGCTTTTCCTAATCCAGACACCCTCCTCCAACCCACCTCCTGTTCTTCCGGAGACAAAGACTGTTACCAATTACTTGAATATATTCCATTAGAAACAGGAGTTATTAACAGTGTAAACGTATCAGCAAGTGATGAAGAGGGAATAGCAGGATTCCTTAACTTTATGTTTGAAATAGGTATTGGTGTTGCTGGAGTATTAGGAGTTGTTATGTTAGTTATCTATGGATTTAGATATGCAGCAAATGATAACAATATTAATACCTTTAGTGTGTTAAAACAGAGAATTTATAATGTTATTCTTGGTTTATTGTTGTTATTAGGTACCTTTGTTATTTTGAATACCATTAACCCTGATTTGTTGATTTTAAGTCCGGAGATTAAGACGGTAGAATTTAAGGTAGTAGAACAAGAATATCTCGATTGGATGAATAATATGGACGTTTCCAATGTAACACTACCCTCTGATAGTACCATGTATTCAGACGTAGGATTTATTAGTTATATGTATCATCAACAAGGACAAGGTGGTGCTCCAGCAATTATCTGGCTAGCGAAGAAGGGTTATACAACGCCACAAAAAAACCCTTTTTATAATAATCTTTCACAACTAAAAACGAATATTTTCAACCAACGCAAGGAACATATGACACCTCTTGCTTTTCTCCAATATAACTACAAAAGATATCTTGCACAATCTCAACAGATAAATAAAATATACTCACAATATGCAGGATCAATTGAACAAGCAGCTCGAGAAATTGGAGTAAATGTAACTATGTTAAAAATCGCTTGTAAAATGGAAGCTGCGTATGCTTGTGAAAAAGCTGGAGCAGAAAAAGTTACTAACAGAAGTGGCTATAAAGGATTATTCCAATTCAGTGATGACACCTTTAAAGAACAAAAAAAAGGGGGGTGTGATGATATTTTTAATACTCTTTGCAATTCTTATGCAGGTGCAAAATATATGAAATATCATATTGGAAAATATAAAGAACATATGAACAAGATGTAATATCTTGTTTTTTATTTTTAATTATCATATGTTATACTATTTCCATATGGACCAAAAAGGGAAAAAATTACTCACTATTGCACTCATTGTTATTTTACTCTTTTTGGGTATTTCTGCTTATTTTATCTTTTTCCAGAAAGGAAATTCTCAAAATCAATCAGTTGATGTAACTAATGAACTCGTTCCTTTCGATCAACGATTCCCAGGAATAAATGAATTACCTTCAACTAATTCTGAAACTTCTGATCAAGTATCTCTTTCAGAATTAGACACTTCTGCAATTCCTATAGATTCACGAACTCGATTACGTAAAATAACTTCGTTTCCTATTTCTGGATTTACTTCTTTTACTACAAATGACAAGAGAACTGAAATTATTATTGATGAAAAAACAGGAAAAGAGAAAGAAATAATAACACCAATTACCGTACATCATATTCGTTATAATGATCAACGAAACGGACATATATTCGATGGAATTATTACTGATGAATCTATTTTAAATAAAAAAATAATAAACACAGACTTACCAGCTTCTGAAGAACTTGTTTTTAATTCTAATGGAACTATTGGATACCTTCGATACGATCAAAGTAGTCGAATTAATACTTTTAAACTAACTCTTCCAGGAGAAACAACTCAAACAATTCCGAAAGCTTGTACTACATTCCTTACTGTTGACCTTAAAATTAAAGATAGAAATGATCAAGTAAAAATTCTCCAAGATTATATGAATTACAAATTTCAACAAAATCTTGTACTTGATGGAATTTTTGGAGTAAAAACTGAAGGCTCGGTAAAAACAATTCAAAACATGTTCTCTATTCCTGAAACAGGAATAGTTGATGCAACTACTCGTGAAGCAATATCAACAGAATGTACTACACTCCAACAAGAAATAGACACAAAGAATAGAGCACCAAAACAACTTTCTGGATCACTTGTTTCTGAATATTTACAACATCTTGTTCGTGATAAAAAATCTGATACAACATTCAGTCTTGAACGAACAAATGGAAAAACTATTGGAGTAATTCAACCTTTTTCTACAAACAGGGCAACACAAGTCTTTGAATCAACTTTTAATGAATGGATGCCTCAATTTGTAAATAAAGACCTTGTTACACTGACTACATACGCTTCTGGACGATCTGAAGGGTATATGTATGGACTTGATCCAAACAAGCAAACTTTTTCAAAATTAATTGGACCTTTACAAGGATTAACCACAAAAACATCTCCTAATGGAACTCATGCTTTTGCGACTTTTACTCTTGATGGACAAATGATATCCCGAGTAATCAACCTATCTACTGGAGCAATGCAAACCGTTCCTTTTGTAACATTACCAGAAAAATGTACTTGGTATACGAATGATATATTTTATTGTGGAGTTCCATCATCGTATCCTACAGGACTTTATCCTGATGATTGGTATAAAGGAAAGGTTAATTTTTCTGATATTTTATGGAGTTATACTGTTTCTACACAACAAGCAGGTCAAGTAGCAACACCTCATCAACCAATTGATATATTCCGCATGGAATCAGACATAACTACTGAGTATTTATTCTTTATGAATAAAAATAATTACGAATTATGGTCATATCGCGTTGGTGGATCTGATTAATATAAAAAACTCTCACATTGTGAGAGTTTTTTATATTAATCAATAATAATACCATCATTTGGATCAACTCCATAAATAATACTTCCTTGATCTTCGATAGAAAAATCAACTGGTGATTGTATTATATTATTGATTGATGCTGTTTGTGGTTTCTCTGTTGGTTCTATCAGAGCAAGCCCCACAAAAACAAATATAACTGGTATAAGAAAAAGTAAAAAGTTTCGAGTCATAGAAATATGAAAATATATATCTGATAATAAAACAAATATTTAAATTTTTATAAGTATACCCGTTTTCAAAAAAAGAAACAATTATATTTCTTGTTTCTTGATTTGTTTACTCATCCAAAATTCTTGAATTAATGTAACAATACTTGTTGTTATCCAATAAAGAGCAACTGCCGCTGGTACTACTAACGTAAAAAGTGTAATCATTACTGGTAAAACATATTTCATATTTTTTTGCATATTTTCCATCATTACTGATGTAGAGTCTTTGGTAGAATTATCATCAGAGACATTATTTTGCATACTTGGTGAAAATTTCAATTGGAAATATTGAGCAACTCCTGCTAATATGGCAAGTAAGTAACTTTTTTGAGACATAATAATTCCAAGAAAACTATCTGAAATATGAGTAGGAATATTTACAAAAGAATATAACATTGTTGGTTCAAATGAAACACCTTTAAGGAAAACTTGATAAAGTCCAATAATAATAGGAAGTTGGATAATAACTGGTAAACAACCTGCAAACGGACTTGTATTGGTTTCTTTGTATAATTCCATTATTTTTTTAGATTGTTCTATATTGTCAGTATATTGCTTTTTAATTTCATTAATTTTAGGTTGGATTTTTTTCATTGCAAATTGACTCTTTAAACTTGCATATGCAAAAGGTAATAAAAGTAATTTAACAAAAATAGTCATCGCAATTACTGCAAGTCCAAGATTTCCTCCCAGAAAAGAAGTTAGAAAAACAAGTACATTGGTAAGTGGTTGAAGAATTAAAGTATAAAACATAGAGTATTAGTATATCATATTTATTATTTTTATAATAACGGATCAAAACCTCCACTATTTCCACCATGACACCGAGAAACCCTCTTTAAACCCTTGAAAATACCCCTTGTAAGCCCGTATTTTTTAATTGCTTGCAATGTATACTCTGAACAAGTTGGATGAAATTTACAAGAACTTGGGAAAAAAGGTCGGATGATAAATCTATAGAGAAAAATAAGGAAAACACCTAGAGAAATGAATATTTTATTTATCTTTTTCATATTTTTTAACTATTTTATTAATTATTTGTTCAGTATCATTTTGAATTAAAAATACTAATCTTTTTCCATAATCTGTTGTTTTTTCTACTTCTTTTGGGATTTTTTGTGTCATTAAAAAAATAAAATTTTTATGAGGGAGTTGTGAAAAATGATTTGATATTATACGGAAAATTGTTCTTTTTATTTTATTTCTTGTTACTGCAAGTTTTATATATTTCTTTGCAATAATAACACCTATTTTAGGGTATTCTTGATCAGATTGGGTAATAATCACTCTAAAATATACACCTGACACAGAATTACCTTTCATTACGGAAGGGAAGAGGTCTTTTTCAATTTTAAATCGTGATTTAATCATATAGATATTGTAAAACAAAAAGACTTGAAAAATCAAGTCTTTTTAGGAATTATATTACACTGCAAGTTTTGCACGTCCTTTTCGGCGTCGATTACGGATAATATTTTTACCACTTGTTGTTGATTGACGAACAAGAAAACCGTGTGTTGTTTTTCGTTTTTTAACCTTTGGTTGGTAAGTGATTGACATAGATACCTCAATTATACACATAATCAAGGATTATGCAATACCTTTAATCTAAAAACTGATATTCTATCTGTCTTTAATAGTTATCCACTTTTTCAACAGGTTATCCACATAGAAAACACGGTTTTATACGTTTCCCAAGTATTAGAAAAGAGGGTATACTATATTTACTTTTATTAATCTGTTTTAATTTACGAGACTTATGCGTGATATACACAATCTCTGGGATACTGTACTTGCAGAAATAGAAATCTCTGTTTCAAAAGCTAACTTTACGACATGGTTCAAGAATACCTACGCAATCAAAGAAGAAGATGGTGTGTTTTTTGTTGGTGTACCGAATGATTTCATTAAAGAGTGGCTTACAAGTAAATTTAGCCGTGAAGTTCTCAAAACTATTCGTAATCATTGGGATGATATTCGTTCTATAGAGTTTATTACTGCAAAAAAGCCAATAAAACAAGTAATTCCTCCAAAATCAGAACCCCTCCAAGAAAAACCAATTATTTCTGAACTTCCTTTGGATCACATGATTCCAAAGAAAAATAACTTAAATCCAAAATATACCTTTGATAACCTTATTATTGGACCCTTTAATGAAGTTGCTTATTCTGCCTCTCAAGCAGTTATAAAAAACCCTGGTTCATTCAATCCATTATTTATTTATGGATCAACAGGTATTGGAAAAACTCACCTTATTCAAGCAACTGGGAATGCGTTATTTGAAAAAAATCCTGGTTTAAATATTTATTATGTAACTTCTGAAAAATTCCTTATGGATTATGTTTCAGCATTACAAAATAAGCATATTAATCAATTTAAAGAAAAATATCGTAATTGTGATGTACTTATTATGGATGATATTCAATTCTTTAACACTGGAAAAGAAAGTATTCAAGAAGAATTATTTCATTTATTCAATATATTACATGATCGGAATCGACAATTAATTTTTTCATCAGACAAACATCCAAATTACATTATAGGTCTTGAAGAGCGTTTAAAATCAAGGTTTTCTGCTGGAATGATCATTGATGTTGCTCGTCCTGGATATGAATCTCGTATTGCTATCCTTCGATCAAAACTTGAATATCATAATTTCAACCTTTCTGATGAATCACTTGATTACATTGCAAGTCATGTTGAAGGAAATGTTCGAGAACTTGAAGGAATTATTAATACATTAATAATGCAAATGGAACTCAGGAAACGAGAACTTAATCTTCAAGAGATTAAATTAATGATAAAAGACAATATAAAACCAAAGAAAAATATTTCCTTAGAAGAAATTGTTAAAGTGATAGCACATTTCTATAATATCGAAGAAAAGCTTATGTATGATAAAAATAGACGAAAAGAGATTGTTGAAGCACGACAAGTTGCCATGTATATCCTGCGAGAAGATTACACTATTTCATTTCCTCATATTGGAAAAAAACTTGGTGGGCGAGATCATACTACAGTAATGCATTCATATGAAAAAATTACCAAAGAACTCGAAGAAAATCCTTCACTTGTTCATGATGTTGAACAGATTCGTGCTATGCTCCAAACTTAATCTGTAGATAATCTTGTGAATAACTTCTCAAGAACTCTGTATAATTAATCTGAATAATTTGTTTATAACTTTTTTCTTAACTTTTACAAAAAGTTATTCTCTTTAAAACTCTTCCTTTTCCCCATATCTTTTTTAGAAAAAATATATTTAAAATAATACCTAAAAAGAAATCCACAGAATCCACAGGTATAATAATTATAATAATGTATTAATTTATAAATTTAAAAAACAACTTCTATGAAATTTGAATGCTCTCATGAAAAAATAGTTTCTGCAGTAACTCGAACAGAGAAAATTACTGGGAAACATCCAACGCTCCCTGTTCTTTCTTGTATACTATGTATTGCTTCAACTGACGGAAAAGTAACTTTTCGTGCAACAAATCTTCATACAGGTGTCGAGATTACCATCTCTGCAAAAGTAGAAGAAGCTGGTATTTGCGCATTACCAGGAAATTATTTTGCTCAAGTTCTTTCAAGTATTAATGAATCAGAAACAATTACCTGTAATACAGATGGAGAAGTTTTTCATATTCAGTCCAAAAAAATAAAGACAAAATTAAAAACACTTCCTTATGAAGATTTTCCAGAATTACCTAAAAAACCTGAAATAGAATCAGAATTAATTATCCCTATTCAAGATTTTGTAACAGGAATAAAGTCTGTAATGTTCGCAGGTTCAAATAGTGAAATAAAACCAGAACTTTCGAGTATTTATATTTACGGTAAAGAAAAAGAACTTTTTTTTGTAGCTACAGACGCTTTCCGTCTTGCAGAAAAGAAGATTTCTTTCAAAAATGCAGAAAAAGTTAACTCTTTTTTACTTCCAATAAAGAATGCTCAAAATATCTTAAAAATAATAGGTGAATCTTCTGAAGAGTTACAATTAACAATAAATGAACATCAGATTTATATTGAAACACAGAATATTTTCATTACTGCACAATTAACTCATGGAAATTTTCCAGATTATACAAAAATTATTCCTACTAATCATACAACGCAAGTTATTATGCTTCGTAATGATTTAACTCAATCTTTGCGAACATTACCATTGTTTTCAAATCATTATCATCATATTAATATTGTTGTGGACACAGATCAAAAAACAGTGCTTTTTCACGCAGAAAATAGTGGTGTAGGAGAGATTACTACAACAATTGATGCTGTTATACAGGGTGACCCAATTGAAATTGGTCTCAATGCAAAATATATTCAGGATGGTATTACTACTATTTCAAGTGACTCTCTTTATTTTGAATGGTCTGAGGTAAGAAAACCTTTAATTATTAAAGGACAGCACGATGATACATTTCTCTATTTGGTAATGCCAATGAATCGTAGTTAATTATATATGCAATTTTCATTTCAAATTCAATCACTTTTACAAAATCTTCCATCTGAAACAGTTATTAGAAATTTTCTTGTGCAATATTTTAAAGAAAAAATGAAAATTGAAATAGATCGGAATACTATTCAAGTGAACAAAAATTCTGTTTCATTAGTAATTTCACCAGTAATTCGTGCAAAATTCATTCAATTACAAGAAAACTGTAAACAAGAATTAAATGAATATTTACAAGAAAAAGAAATATCAGTAATTATTAAAACAATACGATAAATAAAATAAAAACCACTTCTCAGTGGTTTTTAAATTAAAACAAATCAAATTTTTCTCGTAACTCTCTTGAAATATAAAAGTCTTTCGAGATTTTTTTACGTATTTTCTTTGCTTTTTCACGATTTCGTTCAACGATAAGTTTTACTTTTTTAGTTTGAAAATCAATTTGTTGTATTTTTTCTGACAGATCATCAAGATTTTTTGCAGTACGATAACATTCCTCTATTTCCTGAACAGTTTTTTTAGAAAGGTATGTGGTAATAATATAATCGTTTAATATGGTTATGTATCCAGATTGTTTAAGGGGAAAATTATCAATATAAATACGCACATATTCACTTTCAATCATTCTTTTTGTTTCGATTTCTAAAGGAGAATTTGATCCAATTAATGAAAATGCAAATCTTTTCTCACGAGTAAATGATTGATAGTATTCAATTTCTGATTTTCTCCGAGTCTCGTTTAAGTGTATCCAAATATAATGATAATTATAAAAGAATATCGGATCTAATTGATATTTTTCATGGAGTGGTAAAACAATATTTTTCCATTGAATATCATGATGATACAAGGATTGAAGGATAAATATATACTGTTCCCCTTCTGATATTTCAATAGGTTTTTCTTGGGTAAGCTCTTGAATTACTTTTTGTTGCCATTCTTTATTAAGAAAATATTTTGTTCCGCGCTTAAAAATAACTTCTTGATGAATAAGGTCGCGTAAAACTACATATAATGCCTGAATGGTATAGTTTCCGTGTTTGTTAATTATACTAGAAAGTAATTGTTTTGCGGTTTTTTCTGATTGAATAAGTATTTTTATAATACTGTCAGAAATATTGAGTTTTTTCGAGAATAACATATCCTTATTTTACTTCATTTTTATTAATTTTTAAAATATTTTTTTAAAATTATATATAATTACAATTTATTTTTGAAATGTCAATATTATTACGATATAATAGGGGTATTATGATAAATAAAAAAATCCAAAATCAATATAATGATTTTTCAAATGTTTATTCGGATAATATTAATTATGACGAAAAAAGTAATGAACTTTTTTATAAAACTATCAATTTTTCTTTGGTAGATAAAAAATTATTAGATGTTGGGTGTGGAGATGGTATTGATCTTGCAAATTTTGAAAAACAAGGTGCGATAGTATATGGAGTAGAGCCAAGTCAAGAATTTATTGATTCAGCAAAGAAAAATAACCCAACTGGAATTATTAAACAAGGAGTTGCAGAAAATATTCCTTTTGAAGATGAAATGTTTGATGTGATTGTTTCAAAATGAGCATTGTAAACTTCTCCGGATGTTCCAAAATCACTTAACGAAATTGCACGAGTTTTGAAAAAAGATGGAATATTTATTTTACTTTCAAAACATCCATGGATGCAATGGATGGAAAAGAATCGAGATTATGGAAATAATTCTGACTATTATGAACAAAAAATTGTTACCTCAAATATTTATGGTGGAAAAATTATTTTAAAAGAACCGTCGCATACTATTGGAGAATATTTTAATCAAGATTTTTTAAATCAATTTGAATTATTGTCTTATCAAGAGGGAACTGATTTTCTAGCAAGTGAACAAATTGATAATAAAATTTATCCAACTTATTTCATTATTATTGCTCGTAAAAAATAATAATATAAAAAATATGAAAATTGCTATTTTTAGTTCTTGGTTACCACAGGTGACTCAAGAAAATCAAAAACTCGCAAAAAGTATTGGTGTATATCTTGCAGAAAAAGACATTACGGTTGTAACGGGTGGTTGTAGTGGTATTCCTGCATTATGTATTGAATCTGCTTTTGCAAACAAAACGAAAACTATCGGATATTTTCCTCATCAAGACCAGAATGAATATTTTGATCGACAGCACGAGGAAAATACACATGATATTCAATTTTATTCTACAGCACACTTTATTTCTGGTTTTACGGCTCGTTCACTCGAGATGATTAAGAATGTTGATGCGGCAATTGTATTGAATGGTCGTATTGGAACATTATCAGAATTTGGTATTGCAATTGAAGAAGGTCTTCCTCTTGCAGTTATTGAGGGAACAGGCGGAATTACTGATGAATTGAAAACAATCGTTCGTGTTGCTCAAAAAGAATTTCCAAACAATGAGGTAATTTTTGGAGATGACTATAAAAAACTTATTGACACTTTAATAAAGCATTACCAAGAAAAGAAAAGTAATATTTGTGAGTAATATAAAAACCACTGAAAAGTGGTTTTTATGTTATACATTCACCTTCACAAACTTCTTTTTTCCAATTTTTACAATAATGGTTTCAGAAATTTTATATTGAAAATCAGTAATTTTTTCTTCAGATAAATTATCTGAAATAATTTTTACTCCACCTTCATCAGTTAATCGTCTGAATTCTGCTTTTGATCCGATAAAATTATGTTCTACCAATAATTCTGAAAGCAATTGATTAGATTCTCCTTGAATTTCCGGGATAGTTTCAGGAATTCCTCCTTCGGAAAATGTTTGTTCCCAGTTATTTTGTGCATCAATTGCTTGATCTTCACTGTGATAGAGTGTAATAATTTCTCGTGCTAATTGTTTTTTGAATTGCATTGGATTGTCTCCGTTTTGAATAGAAAGTTCTATTTCAAGGATTTGTTGTGTAGGAATGTCAGTACATAATTCAAAACCTCCAATAATCATTCCATCAGTCCATGACATTATTTTTCCAAACATGTCATCTGCAGAATCATCCAGGGTAATCATATTATCTTCTGATTTACCCATTTTTTTACCGTTTGCATCAGCAAGGAGTTTTACGGTCATTACAAATTTTTCTTTTCCGTGTTCTTTGAGGAGTTCTCGTCCCATTAACATATTGAATAATTGGTCATTTCCACCAATTTCTCCATCAATCATGAGGGCAACACTGTCATATCCTTGCATTAATGGATATAAAGCTTCGTGTACATAGACTGGTTTTCCTTCTTTGATTCGAGTTTGAAACATATCTCGTTCAAGAAGTTGTTGAATCGTTGCTTTTGAACATAATTCAAGTACATCTGCAAAACTCATTTTTCCAAGCCAGTCATTATTAAATACAATTTCTGCTGGATTTTCTCCTTCAAAGGAAATAATTTTAGAAGCTTGTTTTTTATAATTTTTCAAGTTTTCTGAAATTTCTTCGTTTGTTAATGTTTTACGTGTTGCAGATTTATCGGTTGGATCTCCAATACGAGCAGTAAAGTCTCCAATCAAGAAAATTACCTTGTGTCCCATTTGTTGTAATTCTGCGATTTTTTTAATTACGATTGCATGTCCGATATGGAGACTTGGACCTGTTGGGTCAATTCCGTAATAAATACGCAACTGTTGTCCTTGTTCTAATTGTTTTTGAACAAATTCTTTACTTGGGAGAATTTTTTCTACTCCACGATTAAGAAAGTTATGAATTTTTTCTGGACTCATATTAATCATATATCGACACATTAGCAGAAAAACAGTTTTTTGTAAAAATGAAAAAATACGATACACTAGATATAATATGAAACCAGAAAAAAACCCAAAAAAAGGACTTTTTAGTATAAATCGTGAACCTAAAAAAATCACTCATATTCATACACAACAACCACAAAAAAGACCAAAATCTGGACTCTATAACGCAGCACCAGGTGACACTTTTCGATATACTCCTCAAATCAAAAAAACAGTAAAACGGGCAAAAACAACATGGGGAAGATTTATTGATTGGATAAAACATCACGTGCAGTTAGTAATTATTATAGGTGCAACATTAGGAATTATTTTATTCGGATTATTTTTTATTTGGATTGCAACATTAAAATTACCAACACTTGATAATTTTACTGAACGAAAAGTAATTAGCTCTACAAAAATTATGGATAGAACAGGAGAAATTGTCCTCTATGATGTCCATGAGAATGTAAAACGTACTGTAGTTCCGTCTGAAAATATTAGTTTGATAATTAAACAAGCAGTAATTGCAATCGAAGATAAAGATTTTTATAATCATTATGGGATTAAATTTTCTTCAACATTACGAGGAGCTCTTTCTCAATTTTTACCAAGCAGATTTGTAAATCAAAGTGGTGGCTCAACGATTACTCAGCAGGTAATTAAAAATACTTTATTAAATTCAGAAAAAAGGATCTCACGGAAAATAAAAGAATGGATTCTTGCATTAAAACTTGAAAAAACAATGGATAAAGAACAAATCCTTGCTCTTTATTTGAACGAAGCACCTTACGGTGGTTCAATTTATGGAATCGAGGAAGCAGCAAGAATTTTCTTTGGAAAATCAAGTAGTGATGTAACTATTGCAGAGGCGGCCTATCTTGCAGCAATTCCAAATGCTCCAACTTATTATTCTCCTTATGGAAAAAATAAAGATAAATTAGATCAGAGAAAAAATCTTGTTTTAAAAATGATGTCAGAACAAAATTATATTACTTCAGAACAATTTGAATCTGCAAAATCAGAAGAAGTGAAATTTAAGCCAAAATCAGATAATGAAGGAAAAGCTCTCCATTTTGTGGATTATATTAGAAGTTATCTAGAGGAAACATATGGTAAAGAAATGCTACTCACCGAAGGTCTCAAGGTTACAACAACACTTGATTGGAAGATTCAAGAAGTAGCAGAAAAAACAATCAAAGAAAATGCATTAAAAAACCAAGAAACATACAATGCAAGTAATAGTGCATTAGTTGCAATTGATCCAAAAACAGGACAAATTCTATCAATGGTTGGTTCTCGAGATTATTCTGATACAGAAATTGATGGGCAATATAATGTGGCTCTTGCAAAAAGACAGCCAGGATCTTCATTTAAACCAATTGTGTATGCAAGAGCTTTTGAAAAAGGATATCGACCAGAGACTGTATTATTTGATGTTCCAACACAGTTTAATCCTTCTTGTGGTGCATTTAGTCGAGAAAGTACTGGTAATTGTTATGCGCCAGATAATTACGATGGGAAATTTGTTGGACCAATTTCATTACGGAATGCACTCGGTCAATCTCGAAACATTCCAGCGGTACAATTATTATATCTTGTTGGTATTGGTGATGCCTTGCAAAAAGCAAAACAACTAGGAATTACTACTCTTGATAGAAATTTTGACCGATATGGACTTACGTTAGTTTTAGGAGGTGGGGAGACTACATTATTAGAAATGACGTCAGTATACGGAGTATTTGCAAATGATGGTGTTCGAGTTCCACCTATTGGAATATTAAAAATAGAAGATTTAAATGGGAAAGTTCTTGAAGAATATAAACCAAGTCAAGGAGAACAGGTAATATCAATTGATGCTGCAAGAATGGTTTCTTCTGTATTAGCTGATAATGAAGCACGAACGCCGTTATTCGGTGCAAATTCTCAACTTAATTTCGGAGGGCGTTCGGTCGCAGCAAAGTCAGGAACTACTAATGACAATCGAGATGCATGGCTTATTGGATATTCTCCAGAAATTGCAGTAGGTGTTTGGTCGGGTAATAATGATAATAAGCCAATGAAAAAAGGTTCATCAATTTCTATTCCTGCATGGCGTGAAGTTATGAATACTGCACTTCAATTAATACCAAGTAGTTCTTTTGGTTCATATCCAGATACATCAGATGAAACATCGTCAATTATTCGAGGGAAATGGTGGGGAGGAGAATCTTTCTTTACAGACAGTATTTCTGGAAAACTTGCAACAGAATATACACCAAAAGAAACAAAAAAAGAACATATAATGGTGAATCCTCATAATATTCTTTATTGGATTGATAAAAATAATCCAACCGTTTCTAAATCTGGAATTGGAATTTCTGATAGTCAATATAAAAATTGGGAAGCCTCTTTTCAAAATTGGATTTCTACTAACGGGTTACCTTTTATAGAAACATCACCAGAAAAACCTACAGAATACGATGATGTTCATAAACCAGAATTTCAGCCAACAGTTACTATTTTCAATACTCAAGATGTGTATAATCTTAATCAAGAAATAGTTATCAATGCTTCTGCAATTGGATTACATCCAATTCAAAAATATGAATTTTATATTAATAATATTTTTATTGGTTCTATTCAAGGTAATTCACTGATTGAATATCGATTCGCTCCAATTGATTTTATAACAACAGCAGGGAATGCCGAGATAACAGTAGTTGCTGTAGATGATATTTTTAATCGAGGTGAAAAGAAAATTTCAATACAATTACAGTAAAAATAAAAAACAACCTGAAATAGGTTGTTTTTTATTTTAATAATCTGTTGACTCAAAATCAGAATCTCCAGAAAGATCAAGCTCATCATCTTCATCAAGAAGAGAACCAAAATCCTCCTCTTCCAAATCTAATGAATTTTTCTTTAAAAAATCTTGACCATCATCATCTTCAAAAAGATCTTCATCTTCTTCTACTTCATGAAAACCAGTCATAGATTCGTCTTGTAATTCCTCGTCGTAATATTCTCCATTACTCATAAAGTAATAATTTTTATTTCAAAAAATAACTAATAAAATATCCCGATCGCAGGAACCACTGACGATGGGTTATGCATAGTTGTATCAAGAAATAAAAAAAAATGCAACATATTTTTATAAAAATTTCATTTGAGCAAAAAAAGTAATACCAATTGCAATGGCATCAAGCTCATCGTCAAGTTTTTTTGTGTTTTTGAGAGAAATTAATTTCGGGAGCATGAATAAAATGTCAGCTTTTGTTGCATTACCGTATCCTGTGATTGCAAGTTTTACATGATTAGGGTGAACTTCTATAATAGGAATATTGTTTATTATTGCAGCACTTGTAATAATTCCTTTTGCTTCAGCGACTTGGAGTGCAGTTTTTGTATTTTTTGAAAAGAATAATTCTTCAATAATAAGGTTTTCTGGTTGAAAATCAGAAATTATCTTCATAATTTCATTATGGACGAAATTCATTCGCTCATAAAATGTTTGTTTTTTATTAGTAGTAATACAGGTTGAAAATAGAACAGTTTCTTGTGGTTTTTTTGAAATATCTTTTTCTAGTACAGCAACACCAATTCGATCATATCCTGGATCTATAGCAATTATTCTCATATAAATCTAGTATAGCAAATTTTCTTTCATTTCAAGTAATCATGATATAATCAATGTAATATGAAACAAAAATCCTCACAAAAAGAAAAAACACAAAAAACTTTAGTTTTACTAGATACGCACGCTATTATCCACAGAGCTTTCCATGCAGTTCCTGATTTTCAATCTTCATTAGGAGTTCCTACAGGAGCATTATATGGATTATTGAATATGTTTTTAAAAATGTTAAGCGATTTAAAACCTGATTATGTTATCGCTTGTTATGACTTACCTGAACCAACATTTCGTCATGAAAGTTATGATGGTTATAAAAAAGGTAGAAAATCAACCGATGATTCATTAAAGGCTCAAATAGAAGAATCAAGAAATATTTTTTATACACTTGGAATTCCAATGTACCAAGAAGCAGGATTCGAGGCTGATGATATGTTAGGTACAATTACAGAGCAAATTCTCGCACAATTTGATCATATAAATATAGTTATTGTTTCTGGTGATATGGATACGTTACAACTCGTAACTACAGATCGTGTTTCTGTATACACAATGAAAAAAGGAATTCATGAAACAATGGTTTATAAAGAACAAGATGTATATAATCGTTTTTCTTTTGGTCCAGAACTTATTCCTGATTTCAAAGGTTTACGAGGCGATCCTTCAGATAATATTATTGGAGTATCAGGTATTGGTGAAAAAACAGCTACAGAATTAATTACAAAAATTGGTACTATTGAAGATATATATACAAAACTTCATCAAGATCAAGAAAATCTTATTAAACTAGGAATCAAGAAAAGAACTATAGAATTATTATTACAAAATGAAGACTCTGCTCAATTTTCAAAAATACTAGCAACTATTCGAAGAGATGCACCTATTGAATTTTTATTACCTGATCAAGAATTTTCAAAACAATATGATAAAGAAAAAATGATTCGATTGTTAAGGGAATATGAATTTCGGTCACTTGTTGGAAAATTTGAAAATTTATTTGGAGATAGTTCTCAAAAAAAACAAGACAAAAAAAATATTTCTACAGAAATATCAGAAACTTCTGATATACACGCAAATAAAATATCACAAGGAGAATCTAATAACTGGAAAATAACTTATGAAGCATCAGTTGGTTTATGGGTTTTAAATTCTGATATGACTCATCCATCTCCGTCGGAAATTATGCAAGAAACAGAGACAGATACAATAGAGCAAGCGCACGCTGTAATTATTGATAAATTAAAAAAAGAAAATCTCATCCAAGTTTTTGAGAAAATTGAATTACCACTTATTGGTATTGTTCAAAAAATGACTGAACGAGGAGTTATGCTTGATAATAATTTTCTACAAGAATTATCAAAAAAATATCACCAAAAACTAAAAGATTTATCAATAGAAATTTTTAAATATGCAAAAAAGGAATTTAATCTTAATTCTCCAAAACAACTTTCAGAATTTCTCTTTGAAGAAATTGGTTTAAAACCAAAAGGCAAGAAAAATAAAACTGGATCATATTCTACCAAAGCAGAAATACTCGACGATCTTGTTTCTGAGCATGATGTGGTACAAAAAATTATTGATCATCGAGAATTACAGAAGCTACTTTCTACATATATTGATATATTACCAACACTTGTTGATGATCAGAATCGTCTCCATGCTCAATTTTTACAACATGGAACAACTACAGGAAGATTTTCTTCTCAGAATCCTAATTTACAAAATATTCCTGTTCGAAGTGAATTAGGGAGAGTAATTAGAAATTCTTTCGTTGCAGCAGATGAATATGTTCTAGTTTCTGCTGATTATTCACAAATTGAATTGAGAGTATTGGCAATGTTATCAGGTGACCCAATTCTGTATGATGTTTTTAAAAACAATAAAGATATTCACACAACGGTTGCATCTCGAGTTTTCAATGTTCCAGAAAATGAAGTTAGTGGAAACCAGCGACGTGATGCAAAAGTAATTAATTTTGGAATTATTTATGGAATGGGAATTAGTTCATTACAAAAAAACTTGGGAGGAACTCGTGCAGAAGCAGAGCAATTCTATCAAGCATATTTTGAAGAATTTCCAAGTATTCGAGAATATCTTGATCATATCAAGAAAATAGCAAAAGAAACTCTACAAACAAAAACAATTTTTGGAAGAATTAGAAATTTTCCAATGTTTCGGTCAAAATTACCTTTCATGATTGCGTTAGCGGAACGAACTGCTACTAATGCTCCTATTCAAGGAACCGCAGCAGATATTATCAAGCTTGCAATGGTTGATATTGATCGTATTTTACAAGAAAAAGGTTGGAATCAAGATATTTTTCCAATTTTACAAATTCATGATGAAATTGTTTACGAGGTTTCCGAGAAAAAGGTTGATGAATTTATACAAGTTTTAAAAAACTCAATGGAATCTGTAATTATAAACTATGAATCAATGATTGATAGTTCTACAGTTAAAAATATTGATATTCCTATTACTGTATCGGTTAAAAAAGGGAAAAATTTAGGAGAGATGGAAAATGTAGAATAAAAAACAATCAACATTGGTTGTTTTTTTATTCTTGCATTTTACACTGACTATGTCATACTTTTTAAAGGTATGAAACATAATAATATTACAAAATTCAAATTTTTTAAACTATCAACTTATATTCCAATGCTTTTTTTGTTGGTAATGGGATTATCACTTATTTTCTTTCGATTATATCCAGTACGTATTTCATATCGAATAGAAGTCATTGTTACTATAGGAATTATTTTATTTATAGCAGGAAGTTTACTTATTTTCTTTTCAGAAAAAACTCGGAATACATTATTTGATTTTTCTGAAAACTTAACTTGTTATGACTTTGCGGTAGGTATTTACAAAAAAAGTCGTTACCCTGGAGCTTTTGGTTTTATATTGTTGTTTCTTGGATTTGCTTGTTTTTTAAATTCGTACGCTGTGTTGTTTACTGCGATTATATTTTTCTTTATTCTTAGTTTTATAATAATTCCAATAATAGAAAAGAAAAAAATAGAATACTGTGGCGATGCATATCGTGAATATATGCAGATGGTTCGTATGTGGTGGTAATAAATTGCACTTGTTTATAATTATGATTTTTCTTTTTAAAAAAACTTCTAGAAATACTATTCTTGAAAAAATAACCAATGAATACTCTCAATATGAAATTGTTCGTTTTCATGAAACAATTAATGATATTTCAGAAGTAATTTTTTCTCTCCAAGGGCAAAGCTTGTTCGGGAAACCACAACTTATTTTCTTGTCTGACATTCCTCGAGATTTTTGGGATATTCTTATCAAAAACTTTCATTCTCTCGGAGAGCGAACAGTAGTTTTTTGGCTCGAAGACTCTTTTCCTGTTTCTTTTTTAAAACAAATGCCACCGTATCAAATTTCTGAAGAAAAAGAAATCGAAAAAACTTTAAAAACAAATCCTTTTGTAATCGCTTCAAGTCTCCCAAATGGAAACGGAGAACAGTTATGGTCTATATATCAACAGTTATTACAAGAAAATAATGAACCAGAAGCAATTTTCGGAATTCTTTGGTGGAAATTGAAAGATATCGCAAAACAAAAAAAGGTATTATCTCCAGATTTCAAACAAACTTTAAAAAATTTCATGGAAACATATTCTCGTGCACGAGAAAAAAACGGAGAACTTTCAGTAGGTTTAGAAAAATTATTACTATCAATTACGAAAAAAGACCTCGTGTGAGGTCTTTTAAACTACCAGTTTTTATATGGATTTCTAGAAAGTGAACCATTTGTATATTTTTTATCATAAGAAACTTCTTCGCCAATCCATTCTGGTTTTTCAAATACCTCATCTTCAGTAGAAAGTTCTATTTCTGCAATAATAAGTCCTTTATTTTCTTCTAAAAATTCATCAATTTCCCAAATATGATTTTCAATTTGTTTTTTATAGCGAATTTTTCGAACTTTTCCCGGTAAACAAAGTTTTTCAAGGAGGAATTCTGCGTCAGAAACAGGAATCTCGTATTCAAATTCAGGACGAGAAATACTATTTGGAGCAGATTTTCCCTTAATGGTAAGTTTTGCAACTACTCCTTCTATTCGTACACGGACAGAAACTCGTTCATCGCTGATAAAATATCCTTGATAATACTCTATTCCAATAACGTTTTCCTTCCAAGTTTGATTTGTTACAAGGAATTTCCGTTCAATTTCTTGATTATTTATATTCATAGTGATTATTATATCATTAAAATATTTATTTAAAAATAAAACCAATAAAAAAGTGCCCAATCTTGTAAAAGATGAGGACACTGTATATTGTGAGTTCTGTATATAATTATGATACAGAACAGATATTAAGTTGTGAGGAGTTGATATGTTTAACATATCATATAAAAATTTTGTTGAGAACAAATTTATAAAGAACATTTTAAAGAACGATTGAGGAGGAATATGATATATAAAATCACAACCTGTGATAAAGTTATATTCCAATTTCAAACCTTCCCTATCATTATAAAAAAATTCTCCGCACTATGCAAGTAGTACAGAGAACAAAACTGTGGATAACTTTTTCATGCAAAAATCATCTATTTTTTATTGATCAAGCAGTCGATATAAAATAATTCCGGTTGCAACAGAAACATTTAATGATTCTTTTATTCCATTCATTGGAATTTCAAGGATGTGATCAGCCTTTTTCAGGATATTTTTCGGTACTCCATCAACTTCGTTCCCAGGAATGAGGAGGATTTTATCATTTACTCCAACTTTTAATTGCTTATAATCAATTGATTGAGTACCTTGTTCAATACAAATAATTTTGTATCCTTGTTTTTTATAAGAATTAATTACTGGAAGTGGCTTTTCTTGATATTTCCAAGGAATGACCTCTTCGGCACCTAATGCGGATTTAATAAAATCCTCTCTTTTTCGTCCAAAACGGTCAATTGGTGTCGGAGTAATTCCTGAAAGAATTATTTGCGTAGCTCCAATAGCGTCTGCAGTTCGAAAAATTGCCCCAACATTAATAATGCTGCGAATATCGTGTAATAATATTGTGCATTCAAGTTTTTTTTTCTTGTTTTTTGGAGTTTTTTCTGTCATACTCTTGTCATTATACATAAAATGTGTATAATGTGGAGAGTTCGCGTTCGTAGCTCAGTCGGTAGAGCACCTGCCTTTTAAGCAGAGGGTCGTAGGTTCGATTCCTACCGGACGCACAATAAACAAAACAAAAAACACAGATTTACTGTGTTTTTTGTTTCTTGTAAACCTGATATACTAAAAACTATATGAGTAAAACAAATTTTGAAAATAAAGTATTAGACGGAATAATTAAAATTCTCATTTACTCGATAACAGTTTTATTGTTTGTAGTTCATCTTGTAGACTTAAAAAATCTTATTTTTTCCAATGAAAATTCTTCAAATAATCAAGTAATAAACACGCAATCCACAAGTTTAAATAATTTTACTATTAGTCAGTTTGATTTTGATTATTACCTTGATAAAGATACGGAAGGGCGATCTATTTTGCGAGTAGTTGAAAATATTACCGTTGATTTCCCAAATTTTCAACAGAATAAAGGTTTATCGCGGGAAATACCGAAATATTATCAGGGGCACCCACTTTCGTTTGAATTACTTTCACTTAAAAGAAATAATCAACCAGAACCAATTTATCGTCAATATGAAGAAAATGGTTTTCATGTAATTGAAACAGGGACAGATGAATATGTGCTTGGGTCACAAACCTATACTTTTACCTATATATTACGAGATGTTACGCACTATTTTGCTGATGTGAATCGTTATGAGTTGTATAGGAATACAAATGGGACACAATGGCGAGTTCCAATAATGAATCTAACTGCTCGAGTGCATATGAATGATGGTCTTCGTTCTCGATTTACAGGACACATGTCATGCTATCGAGGAGTAAATACTTCAACTGATCAATGTGAAATTTTGCAAACTGATACAGGATTTATTGCGAGTACTACAAATTTATTACAAAACGAAAATCTTACTTTTGTAATTGGGTTTGAGCCAGATAGTTTTATTCCATATCAGGAAACTTGGTTTGAAAAAATGTTTCCTTGGTATTTTATATCACTTATTTTTACATCTACTATTGGTTTTTTTGGTTTGTTATTTATTAATAGGCGTTTTGAGGTGTTAAAAAATCGTAAAAATGAAATTACTACTATTATTCCAGAGTATATACCACCAAAAAATGCAAGTATAAGAATTTCAGCAAGTATTATCGATTCACCCAATTCAGTATTTACAGCTCAACTTATAGATCTTGCTGTTCGAGGATATATTCAAATTATTGAAACAAAACAAAAAACTTTTTGGAAAAAAGCAGAATTTGCTATAAAAATTGTTCGCGATATTAACGAATTAAAAGAAGAGGAGCAAGAGATCTTGATTGATATATTTGGAACCTTTGGGATTTATCCAAAAATTGGAGAGCAGTTATCGTTAAAAACATTACATAATAATATGAGTTTTTTTGAAGAATTGAAAGATAATACAAGAAAACTAAAAAAACTTGTTGAGCAGTATGGTTTACGAGAAAAAAATGAAACAGAATCATTACGATTTAAAAAAATAGCAATTATTTTCCTTGTTTTGGGAATACTTATGCTAAGTCCAATAATGTTGGTCGCAAGTATTATTACATGGCATTACAGTCGT